>NZ_ABEQ01000001.3 GCF_000171335.1 Candidatus Epulonipiscium viviparus | reverse complement strand
TATCTATAAAATTTCATTAAATCAAGATTGGACACATCTTGGCAATTGTTTAATAATTGTAATAACATTTTTTTGGTAACAGATACATCTTGGGTATATTCTCTTACTGGTGCGTATATAAATTTTACTGTTTGAGACGGCCAATCTACAAAAATGTAATTAGTATTTTGACAAAAGTTTGTATTATTAAAGCACCAGTCACCACATTGAATGAGACTTTCTATAATACTTTTATACACTCTAAACAGTTCAGTTGCACTAAATTCTTTTGATAATTTTTCCAAAGACATTCTTTCGTCTATATTATAAGACAAAATCACTTCCCCATTGATATTATCTATTACATATGGCACCAAAAAGGGGGGTCTATCACCATTTAGAGCTCTATATGCCATTGTATCTAAGGTCATATCAGAAGATATAGTAACAGTTACTGTATTTTGTGATTTTCCAAATATCGAACTGTTCATAATTCACCTCTCTTTTAATTTTAAATAAATCTCTAGTATTTTTTATAATACATTAATATTATTTATAATTTCATAAAAATATAACCTCCTATTTTAGGAATAGAAGGTCACATAGTTTTTTACATGGAGTTTAGTTTACATTGATGTATTAATAACTTTGAATTCTTCGTATAGTATATTATTCACACTTTTTACACAAAACTTGAGCCAATTTCTGTATCGCTGCGTCTAAACTCTTTTGCCGTCTATGCATAAGCTCGATATATCAAATTTTTACGAAAAGCTTGAGCCGATTTCTGTATCGCTGCGTCTAAACTCTTCTGCTGTCTATGCATAAGCTCGATATATCAAATTTTTACGAAAAGCTTGAGCCGATTTCTGTATCGCTGCGTCTAAACTCTTCTGCTGTCGTATGCATGAGATCGATATATCAAATTTTTACACAAAGCTTGAGCCAATTTCTGTATCGCTACGTCTAAAATCTTCTGCTGTCGTATGCATGAGATTGATATATCCATCCAATGTTGTTCTAAATTCTCTAAACGTAGGTTCCATTTCTTCAAAAATTCTCATGAAAGCCACTTGCGCATCGCCTTGCCACATTGGGCTCAACCGGTATACTAGTTGCCGGATTTTTTCGATTGCTTCTCCGTGTTCTGCGACAAGAGCACTTGCTTCTAATTCTTTGTTCATTAAAACGTCTGCTGTTACTTTAATTACTGCCATAATAAATCCTCCTTATTTTTACGATCTCTCAAAAGTCTGTATACTTTCGATCTGATTCTATATATTGTAACTGTTAATTCTACTACTTAAATCTTGATCAGTGAATTCTAGGCCGTCTGCTGCCCTCTCCATCATTTTAGCATATTTTTCTATTTCCTCAGAAAAAGTTACAAATTTAGATTGAACGTTATTAAATTTTGCTTCGAAAGCCCGCTGAGCTTCACCTTCCCAGATTTCATTTAATCCCCGGATCAATGCTGCAATATCAGCTAATACGGTATCATTGTCTGTTCTATATGTCCGCACGTCCTTTGCTCTTTCTCTTAGTTCGCTAGGTGTTACTTGAATTAAATCTGCCATTATAATTCCTCCTATATAAAATTTTTACGAAAAGCTTGAGCCAATTTCTGTATCGCTGCGTCTAAACTCTTCTGCCGTCTATGCATGAGCTCGATATATCAAATTTTTACACAAAGCTTGAGCCAATTTCTGTATCGCTGCGTCTAAACTCTTCTGCTGTCATATGCATAAGCTCGATATATCCATCCAATGTTGTATTAAATTCTCTAAACGTAGGTTCCATTTCTTCAAAAATTCTCATGAAAGCCACTTGCGCATCGCCTTGCCACATTGGACTCAATTGGTATACTAGTTGCCGGATTTTTTCGATTGCTTCTCCGTGTTCTGCGACAAGAGCAGTTGCTTCTAATTCTTTGCTCATTAAAACGTCTGCTGTTACTTTAATTACTGCCATAATAAATCCTCCTTATTTTTACGATCTCTCAAAAGTCTGTATACTTTCGATCTGATTCTATATATTGTAATTGTTAATTCTACTACTTAAATCTTGATCAGTGAATTCTAGGCCGTCTGCTGCCCTCTCCATCATTTTAGCATATTTTTCTATTTCCTCAGAAAAAGTTACAAATTTAGATTGAACGTTATTAAATTTTGCTTCGAAAGCCCGCTGAGCTTCACCTTCCCAGATTTCGTTTAATCCCCGGATCAATGCTGCAATATCAGCTAATACGGTATCATTGTCTGTTCTATATGTCCGCACGTCCTTTGCTCTTTCTCTTAGTTCGCTAGGTGTTACTTGAATTAAATCTGCCATTATAATTCCTCCTATATAAAATTTTTACGAAAAGCTTGAGCCAATTTCTGTATCGCTGCGTCTAAACTCTTCTGCTGTCTATGCATAAGCTCGATATATCAAATTTTTACAAAAAGCTTGAGCCAATTTCTGTATCGCTGCGTCTAAACTCTTCTGCCGTCTATGCATAAGCTCTATATATCAAATTTTTACACAAAGCTTGAGCCAATTTCTGTATCGCTGCGTCTAAACTCTTCTGCCGTCTATGCATAAGCTCGATATATCAAATTTTTACGAAAAGCTTGAGCCGATTTCTGTATCGCTGCGTCTAAACTCTTCTGCCGTCTATGCATAAGCTCGATATATCAAATTTTTACACAAAGCTTGAGCCGATTTCTGTATCGCTGCGTCTAAACTCTTTTGCCGTCTATGCATAAGCTCGATATATCAAATTTTTACACAAAGCTTGAGCCAATTTCTGTATCGCTGCGTCTAAACTCTTCTGCTGTCATATGCATAAGCTCGATATATCCATCCAATGTTGTATTAAATTCTCTAAACGTAGGTTCCATTTCTTCAAAAATTCTCATGAAAGCCACTTGCGCATCGCCTTGCCACATTGGACTCAATTGGTATACTAGTTGCCGGATTTTTTCGATTGCTTCTCCGTGTTCTGCGACAAGAGCAGTTGCTTCTAATTCTTTGCTCATTAAAACGTCTGCTGTTACTTTAATTACTGCCATAATAAATCCTCCTTATTTTTACGATCTCTCAAAAGTCTGTATACTTTCGATCTGATTCTATATATTGTAATTGTTAATTCTACTACTTAAATCTTGATCAGTGAATTCTAGGCCGTCTGCTGCCCTCTCCATCATTTTAGCATATTTTTCTATTTCCTCAGAAAAAGTTACAAATTTAGATTGAACGTTATTAAATTTTGCTTCGAAAGCCCGCTGAGCTTCACCTTCCCAGATTTCGTTTAATCCCCGGATCAATGCTGCAATATCAGCTAATACGGTATCGTTGTCTGTTCTATATGTCCGCACGTCCTTTGCTCTTTCTCTTAGTTCGCTAGGTGTTACTTGAATTAAATCTGCCATTATAATTCCTCCTATATAAAATTTTTACGAAAAGCTTGAGCCAATTTCTGTATCGCTGCGTCTAAACTCTTCTGCCGTCTATGCATGAGCTCGATATATAAAATTTTTACGAAAAGCTTGAGCCGATTTCTGTATCGCTGCGTCTAAACTCTTCTGCCGTCTATGCATAAGCTCGATATATCAAATTTTTACACAAAGCTTGAGCCGATTTCTGTATCGCTGCGTCTAAACTCTTCTGCCGTCTATGCATGAGCTCGATATATAAAATTTTTACGAAAAGCTTGAGCCGATTTCTGTATCGCTGCGTCTAAACTCTTCTGCCGTCTATGCATAAGCTCGATATATCAAATTTTTACACAAAGCTTGAGCCGATTTCTGTATCGCTGCGTCTAAACTCTTCTGCCGTCTATGCATAAGCTCGATATATCAAATTTTTACACAAAGCTTGAGCCAATTTCTGTATCGCTGCGTCTAAACTCTTCTGCTGTCATATGCATGAGCTCGATATATCCATCCAATGTTGTATTAAATTCTTTAAACGTAGGTTCCATTTCTTCAAAAATTCTCATGAAAGCCACTTGCGCATCGCCTTGCCACATTGGACTCAATTGGTATACTAGTTGCCGGATTTTTTCGATTGCTTCTCCATGTTCTGCGACAAGAGCAGTTGCTTCTAATTCTTTGCTCATTAAAACGTCTGCTGTTACTTTAATTACTGCCATAATAAATCCTCCTTATTTTTATGATCTCTCAAAAGTCTGTATACTTTCGATCTGATTCTATATATTGTAATTGTTAATTTTACTACTTAAATCTTGATCAGTGAATTCTAGGCCGTCTGCTGCCCTCTCCATCATTTTAGCATATTTTTCTATTTCCTCAGAAAAAGTTACAAATTTAGATTGAACGTTATTAAATTTTGCTTCGAAAGCCCGCTGAGCTTCACCTTCCCAGATTTCGTTTAATCCCCGGATCAATGCTGCAATATCAGCTAATACGGTATCGTTGTCTGTTCTATATGTCCGCACGTCCTTTGCTCTTTCTCTTAGTTCGCTAGGTGTTACTTGAATTAAATCTGCCATTATAATTCCTCCTTATAAAAACCTTACTTAAATATTAAAGCTGTTAATAGCGCTACTTATTCGAATATCTGTTTGTTCTAATCCGTCTGCTGTCATGTCCATCATTTTTGCGTATGCTTCTATCTTATCAGAAAATTCATTAAATTTTGATTGTAAAGTCGATAATTTTGCCTCATATGCCCGTTGCGCTTCACCTTCCCAAATATCGTTTAAACTTCTAATTAATATGGAAATATCTGTCATCACTTCGTCGTTTTGACTTCGATATTGTCGTACATCTCGTGCGCGATTTCGAAGTTCTTCTGGCGTCACTTGAATTAAATTTGCCATTATTCAGTCCCTCCTTTTCCTGGATGTATAAATTTTTTATCATTTTGCCAATTCTTTAGATTTTTGGGCTATCTCTCGTTCTATTTGCGAAAACTCCTCTATAGTTTTTCCTAACACATCAGCAAGATTTAATAAATTATCATGTAATTTTTGAAACTTTRCTTGCAGTTGCGCCAGTTTATAATCAATGTTTTCTCGTGCCATCACCTTATTATCTAGTGTATGACTAACGTAGGATATGTTTTGGCAGACTATTCCTAGTTCATCAACTTGTCGTGCTAATCTCTTCTTAAGCTTCGATATATGACCAAAGTCTACTTTAATTGTGGAACGCAATTATCTGTCCTCCTTTTCATGTCTTTTTTCCATTTCACGTATTTCCTCGGCTCTGATTTTGTCTGTTACTCGTTCAATCGTAGTAATAACTTGTTCCATTTCATCAATTAAACTTATAACTGCTTCTTTCTGCTTCGATAATGCGTTTTTCCAAGCTGTCGCACTCTTYCCTTCCCATTCTTTACCAGCATCTGTTTCTAACATATTCAAAAAATTTTGCACTAAAGAAACATCACTTACACAATTTTTAAGCTGATTGACTTGTTTGGTCGTATTAGTCATCACACTTGCCTCCTATCCTAATATGCAAAACAATACACTGCCATCCCATATGCCACGAGAAGCCAAAGTATCAGTCGCAATTAAAGGGGTTCCTGCATGAGTTGCTGTAAGCCTTGTGAAAGGAGCATATTTTCGCGATTCGTTTTCTCGCAAACATTCCAATATTTTTTGACTCAATGTCCCCCAAGACATAAATGTAGGTAATTCCATATCTATTTCTTGAAATTCAAACTTCAAAGTTACTATCACTTCTTCACAGGGTTTCATTTTTCACCTCATAATTTATTTGTATTCTTATTGTATTTTTAATTTAATTTTTCTATCATATAGATACCAATTTGATTTTTTCGACTTCATCTCCTAATACCACATACGCATCTTCAGCGGCTAAATCTACCTTGACTTCAGTATACGGCAAATTGAGCTTAAATACATTATGGTCACTTGCACAACCGTTATATATCAATGCGCAACGTTTATTTACCATGGCACTAGTAAATACATCTCCTGCAGTAGCTAATTTTACTATCGATGCGGCCAATCCTTGCAATAACACTATAACATTTAGGCTTTCTCCTAAATTAGCGATCGCAAATAATCTCTTCATTGTTTCGTCGGTGGCTTTATCAAAACAATTTTCTAAATCATAAATTGCTAAAAACATATATGGATATTGTTTTTCGTCAAGCGGACCGTTGGCGATGGCCATTTTACGTTCTTGCAAACGCGGCATCCAATTTGCTATTGCTATGTCAAAATCTTCACTGGCTCTAATAGTACTTTCAATATTAATTGTATTATCGCCATAAATTAAATATTCTTCATAATCTACTTTTTTTGCAATTTGACTATAAATTAATTCGAACAGTTCGGGCGCTTTTTTCTTAGTAGAAATTGTAAAAAATTGTTTTGATTTTATGTCCACTTCAACTTTGCTGTAATCTGAGTAAGTTAGACCCAAAAATAGCTTATCAGTAGGGTAATCTACTAAAGTCACAATATCTGGCATCGTAGGGATAATTGCAGGGCGAGCTCCATCCCAGCTYTGATCCATTTGTGCCGCCAATGCTTTAATACCTGTCGCACGTTTGCTTTCCRCTTCATCTTCAAATGGCAATGCGATCTGGAACTCTAGAGGAGGTTTGGCTTTTATTAATCCGCGTCCCGGAGTATTTTCTGGTTCTACACCTTCTGTACGTCCCACAATTGTTGTATATTCTCCTCTATCAGGCATTATTAGACACAGAGTCTGAACAATGTTTTGGCTAATACGATAGCTAATGGCATTCATATTGCCTCCTGTTATAATTACGTATATTCCATAGCTACTACCTTCGCGAGTTAACAACCCAAACATATCTGATAAATCTGGGTATGTACTTAAAACTGGTGCAAAGTTATCCAATAATAATACCACTTCTGCTATATCAGTTCCTACGGCTTCTCTATAAGATGCTATACTGAGAATTGATTGTGCTGCAAATAGCTTTTTACGYTCCTTTAACATCTTTAACAGCATCTCAGATAGCTTCATGATTTTTTCGGATTCATCTCCAAGAGCAATGCCGCCTACATGTGGAAACTGCTTAAACATTCCCAAACTTCCTCCACCAAAATCCATGATATAAATTTGTACATCTTTTGGACTATAAGATAAGACAATCGACATAATAAGTGTTTGAATCAATGTAGTCTTTCCGCTTCCAGGTGACCCATATATAACCGCGTGACCTTGCTCTGTTAAATTTAATACAAGAGGATACTGCGACTGATTTCGAGGATCATCTACCATGCCAATAATCGGTTTAAGCCCACCTTCATATTTTGGCCAACCACCATTAAATGAATGTTTAATCAGAGGCTTCAGATAAATTGTAAATGGCATTTTTTCGGTCCATACTTGTGTTGCAAATGGAATGTTTTTCTCAATAGTATATTCTCGCAAATAATCAACTACTGCATCTATTTCGGTTTTGGTTGCTTTAACTTTTTTCTTGTGGACTATCACTTTAGTTCGTTGTCCAATATTATCAATTAGCGAAACATCTGTCTTCATCTGTGGTGTTAAGCTCCTATTTGGATTATATGGTGCTCCACTCCAAAAAGATTGCGTTTGTTCAAAAATTTCGTCTTCTCCAACCTTCACATACGCTCTACCAGGTCTTGTAATCTTTGCGGCATCAGGTCTCTTAATCATATCGTTACTGTCTCCAGAACTGGCTACTTTTAGGCACCATCTAAATCTAGTATTAGAGTTCATTTTGTCGGTTACAACGTTTCCAGGTTTTTGAGTCAGTAAGATTATATGAACCCCTAGCGTACGCCCAATTCCAAATACACTGTCAATAACACGCATAAAATCTGGAAACTGCATCTTAAATTCTGCAAACTCATCGATAATAATAAACATATATGGTAACGGCTCGGTTACTTTTCCTTCTCGATAGGCATTCAGATATTGCGTAATATTTTGCACATCGCAGGCATTAAACAATTGCTGCCTTCTGCTAAGTTCTCGCTCCAAMGCAATCAAATTACGGCCAATGTTTTTATCGATATTAGAAATGGTGCCTGCCAAATGAGGAATATTCTTAAATGGTAAGATTAGTCCTGTACCTTTAAAATCTATAAGCACAAAGTTTATACTGCTAGGCGAAAAATAAGTTGCCATAGACAATATCCAGGTTTGGACCATTTCTGATTTTCCAGAGCCTGTCATCCCAGCAACAAGTCCATGAGGGCCACTCTTTTTCTCATGAATATCAAATTCAAACCATTCGCCATTGACCCCGATCCCTACAGGTACGCTCATTGATTTTTCTGGCATTCCAGATGCCCACAATTTTTCTATTGGCAATTCTTCGGCTTTTTGAACTCCATAACCTTCAAGATATGTAATTCCGTCTGGAAGCTTTAGTGTATCTTCGCTAGTTTCAAATCTCAGTGGTGCGATGCTTCTTGCAAAATCCTCAAACTTTGCGGTTGTTTCTAGTGTAAACTCTTTCATTTCCGCAATGTTMGTCTTTGTGTAGAATATAGGCTTTCTATTAGAGAAATCTGCTATATAATGACAATCAGGAGGTAGCATATGAATTTCATTAAACAATAATAAACATTCAATATTGAGYTCGTTTTTCATGATAAATGGAAATATTGGATGATTAAGACAAAATTCTACCGATGCGCAAATAAATAAATAGTGTGGAATCTCTGCAATATCCTGAGCCTTTTTRTCAAATGTACGYGAATTTGCTGCAACAACTGCATTGTTATACTGAGTGAGTTCTTCTTTGAGGTCGTTTAAAATAATATTGGCATGTTGTTTATTAGTTACAAAATAACGTTTACTACGATTTTTATCAAATATATGYGGAAGCCACTTTGCAAACTCCCACTCATCTGCTTCGTTGGGATCGCTAATGATAACAATTTTTAAATCCAGATAGCTATGCGATGTTGCCGCTTGCATGATTAGATTTTTAGTCAGCTGTATTGATTTTATTCGATCCCCTATAATGCCACACGATCTATGTTTGCCCAAATGCATTAATATTGGACAGTGTTCATTTACCTCAAACTTATGGTCTAGCTCTTGCGCGCGTTTTAACAGAACATCTTCTTTAAGTAATATCGATTGCTTTGGAACTTTTACCTGGATATCTGCTGCAATTGTGCCTAGCCCCACAGATAAAGTCATGAAATCTTCATCATATTGTGCGCGATTCCAAAGTCGAGTATCACGTCTAATGGCCAGCATAACGCATTCTGTAACAGATGGAAAAGTATTGGACAAAATTTCACGTTGGTCTTCTAATAATGATTCAATATAATCTACCTGCTCTGTAAGATATTCTTGATATTTATACTCTCGTAAATCCATCATTTTCTTGTATTGTTTCTTTTGTGACCCATATCTTAAAAATCCCATAAGAACTGCAATTGTCGACATAGGTACGCTATAATATAGCATTGTCAGATTTCTATTTTGTCCTTCTGGTATTGGTATCAAAAATACTATCCCCACCATTGCTAATATAGTAAGGGCTGGCCCTAACAATACAGTCAACCAATTGATTTCTGGAGTATTACTTAGCGGTGGCGGAGCTTGTATTTCTATTAATTCACGCTGAATTTGTCGTTTCAGTCTTGGTGAACGGTTTAATTTTAGTGGATACGGTTTATCTATATCGGTCACAAATCTCTGCTCTACAACTCGAGAATTATATTGCAGCATAACTGGGTCTTCGGTTATTAAAATCAACCCATTTTCGGTAATAATGATCTGGCAAAAAGCAAATTTTAGTACATCTGTTTTTTTGATAACTCCAGAAGACATTTTATAATCATTAATATATGTACCATTACTACTTTCTATATCTAAAAAACTCCATTCTCCTTTAGCATAATTCAATTCCACATGTGGATCTGAAACTAATTTATTTCTAATCATAAGATCAGTATGTTCGCTACGACCAATAAGCAATCTGCCAGAATCCGGAGTMGGTATATTGTAAACATTGTGCGAATTAAAAGCATATACAGTTATTGAAAGTTTCAACGTCGCTTCTATTGGTACAATTCCTCGAAGCGGCTCCACTTGTTTGTTACCCTTTCTAAGATCCTGCAAAATCCACTGCCCCTTACGTACACACACTGAATACTGAGAAGCCGCAATTCTTTTATGCATAACCTTGACATCTCCATCTATGGTAAATACAAGATATAACTTTTGTCTCCCCACAATTCTAATGTCTCTAATTTTTTGTCGCATAAAAATTCTTAAAATAAATTCCATTCTTTACCTCCCTATCTAAATAATTATTAAATGTTTTTACAATTTTTACCTCTTGGTATGCTCCATAATTTTATCTTTTATTCCAAAGATTGTCAATGAAAATTTAATCCATACATAAAAAAAAGATGCAACACGAAGTCACACCTTTTATTTTAAAYATTATTACTTAAGAATAAGACTTTGGAGGAATACAAACACTAAGCGGCAAAATATTTTGCTCTAAAAGATCTCCTTCTACAAATGACAAGCAACTCTTAGTTTCAAGATTTCCTGCTACTGCAAATTTCGGCGGTACACAAAGTCCTTCGTGATTAAACTTGTATTGTACAAAATAAACTACTTTAAAGTAAAGTGTAAGACCAATCGCCAGATATTCATCATCTCCGCTAATAACTTTGGCAAGTCCCTGAGCTGAAATACCTTGGGTAAGGCCATTGTTTGGTTCAAAAGTTTTGAAGGTATGGGTAGATGGAAGATATTTATATTGGTCAACACTGCCATCTCCTGATAATGGCATTACCCCATAATCTTGCACACAACCTTGGCAAAGATCTGATCCTACGAATCCTACATAATTTACGATCGGAACTAATTTATTACATCCTGCAGGATTTTCTGCCGCAAATGCAACTCCATACGGAGTATATAAATCAATTGCAACGTTTGCTGGATTAGTATCTTCGTCATAACCTGGGCAATTTTCACCTGGTAAATATCGTAAAGTCATCATTCCTTCTTTACATACTCTACAATTGTTATCAATTACTTTTACCGCTATCGTTACATCGATATCTCTTAATGTTACTCGAGAAATATTTGGGTTATTCTTCGCTGGCTTGATATCAGAAAATCGYGAACTCTTAGGGCAAACAAAATTAAAATCTATATCAACAACTTGRACTTGAAGATGGGTTGCTTTTTTGAGATCGTTTACTGTCAGTCCATCAAACAAAAGGTCTGTTGTTCGGCTCATAGGACCATCGCAGGCATTAACAAAGTCTGCTAACTTAATTGTACGGCAAAGATTAAAGCCGCTTTCATCATATACAGCTGGAGCCATCAAAGTTAATAATTTTGGCTCTCCAATTGGCGGGCAATACCCAGCATCTTCGATCGGTGACGCGATTCCGACTGTTGGGATTTCAGTAGCCAAAGGATGGCAAATATTACAGATTCCAGCGTTACTAAAGTGCTTGGTTTCACCATTTACTGTGTTAATATTATTAGTTATCACAGCTCTATTCAAATTGCTATTTACGTTATTACATCCACAACTCATAATTTATACCTCCTATTAATTATATCTACTTCCTTTTGTACGGGCAACCAACTCCCCGACAATGGATGTCTAATTATATAAATGTCACTCCCAATATCTAATATATGAGTGGGCAAGCTTAAGGGTTACAATTGTAGTATATTTTTTTTTATATTCAATATTATGTATAAAAGGAGATGATAGTATGGTTTTTTTATGCCAGTCCGAAAATTTATTTACTAAAATCGAAAAAAACAAGCAAAGTCTTGTGGCCCAAAGCTTTTCTGCAACAGGAATCAGTCGTCCAGTTACTTTACTCAGCAACATCACTGATGAGTTTTGCGCCACCATAGATACAAAGGGTTTAATCCACTTGATAGTAAAAAATTTGAAAGGGCAAATTATCTATATAATATATCAAAATAACCAACCAAAACGTGCACTATTATTTGAAGAGTCTGATGGACCTTTCACTTTTGAGAATTTTCAACTAATATATTTCAATAATATACTGCATCTTTTCTACACAGCGTATGACAACCTGTCAAATACCAATACTTTACTACGGCAAACACTTAATGGCTTGCAATCGGCGGTAGAATCCGTAATTACAAATTTTACCGCTCCTACTTTTATGTGTTTATCAAATAATGACCATATATATATATTATTCCAGGAAGAACAAAATGCTACCGAGATTCAATGTCTAACAATCGGTTTGGCAGAGCCAACATTGCAAACGATCGTTTCTGCCGCCATGCCAATATTACAATATGATGCTTGTATTATTGACGATCAGATACACGTACTATACCTACAAAATATGTATGGTCAGAATCAGTTGATATATAAAACTACAACATCAGAAGCGATAGTCGCAACAGTCGTACGATTTGAAGATGCAACGATGTTTAAATATATTGATTGTATCTGGGTTAATTTTGTCGATGGAAATATTTTATATACAGCTCTTTCTATAGATGGTGCGCAAACATTTAGTACTCCGGCAAAGAGCTCATTACAAAATGATATCGTATTCACAAAGTTTAGCGCGACGATTAAGAACTCTATTCAAGCAACTCATCTTTTTGCGCAAATCACGACCACGATACGGCTTGCTGTTATCTCTGCGATTGATACAATTGGAATCCATCCCGATTTGGAAGAGAACATAGAGCTCGACATGTTAATAGAAGGAATAAATATAAGATACCAACAACAGCTCATACTATTGCAACAACAAGTTCAACAATTAACTACGCAACTTCAAACGAAGAATTCGCAACCTCAGATGCATAACTCATATCAATCACAGATGCAAGGGCCGCAACCTCAGATGCATAACTCATATCAATCACARATGCAAGGACCGCAACCTCAGATGCATAACTCATATCAATCGCAAATGCAAGGRCCGCAACCTCAGATGCATAATTCATATCAATCGCAGATGCCGGAGCCGCAACCTCAGATGTATAACTCATATCAATCGCAAATGCCGGAGCCGCAACCTCAGATGCAAGGGCCTCAGCCAGGCATGCTAAAGAGCGCCCCCTTTGTGGCCAAAGAAGATCCTCCCGCTACTCATCAACCTCATGATCCTACTTACGGTGCGTATCCAAAATCCAAACCATTCAAAGAAGCGAAAGAGGCCTTTATGCAAAATATGGCTACTTTTGATGCGCCTATGTCTCCACCACCRATGTAACAATTTTTTCCATGTAAAATAGAGGAGAGAACAGAAACCGCGGTCGCTATTGCMRGGGCCGCAACTTCAGATGCTGGAAGAGCTGCCAATGTAAAAATAAAAATCTCTCCCATGCGAAATAGGAGAGATAACTGGAGCTTTTATTATGGATATAACGATTTTTTGTTTTTTGCCTTTGCAATGTAACTGTTGGTCTCGCTTGCTACAATYTTGGATAACGCAATCAGCGCGATAGTATTTGGAATCGCCATCAATCCGTTGAAAATGTCTGCAATGGTCCATACTGCTGCTACTGTTATGTATGGTCCAATAAATATCATTGCTATATATAACCATCTATAGCACTGAACGACTTTTGTGTTGCCATCGGTTAAATACTCAATACATTTTTCAGCGTAATAGTCCCAACCCAAAATGGTGGTGAAGGCAAAAAATATTAAGCAGCTCATTAATAGAAAAGAACTGACCGTTGATGAAAAAGGTAGCGCCTCGCTAAAAGCGTAAAGTGTGATTTCGGCCCCCTCAAGACCCAACTCCGGAAGCCACGCACCGGTTATAACAACGGCCAATCCTGTTATAGTACATATGATGATTGTATCGATGAAAGTTCCGGTCATTGTAACTAGACCTTGGCGAACTGGATCTTTTGTAGAAGCGGCGGCAGCGGCAATTGGCGCAGATCCCAAACCGGACTCGTTTGAAAAAATTCCGCGTGCCACTCCTTTTTGAATGGCAGTTTTTATTGTGACCCCAATTACTCCTCCCATCACGGCCTGAGGATTGAACGCTCCCACCACTATGGCTGATAATGCGGAAGGAACTAAGTCGATGTTAAACGCAATAATGAAAATTCCCATAACCAGATAGACGATTGCCATAAAAGGAACAACAACTGCAGCGATTGTCGAAATACGTTTGATGCCTCCAATAATTACCAACGCTGCACATACGGTTACGACAAGCCCGACTACGATGGTAGTAGTAGTGATTGCGTTTTCTCCTATATGAAAAACTACACCCGCTTGTTGTGGATCGAAAAAGTTTTGCGCCGCGGAGGTTATGCCATTGATTTGAGTTATGGTTCCGATGCCTAGTAAGCCTGCAAGAGCTCCAAAAACCGCAAAGCATTTTGCTAGCCACTTAAACTTAACTCCCATCCCTTTTTCTATGTAATAAAACGGTCCACCCAAAACGCGATTGTCTTTTTTAATTTCACGATATTTTATAGCCAAAAAACCTTCGGCATATTTTGTAGCCATCCCAAAGAACGCAGCGACTTCCATCCAAAACAATGCTCCTGGTCCGCCCGCCGCAATGGCAGATGCGACTCCGATAATATTTCCTGTTCCTATCGTCGCTGAAAGTGCGGTACATAATGCGGCAAAAGAGGAGATCTCGCCAACGCCACCGTGCTCATTTTTTAACATATATTTTAATGCTTGCCCCAGTTGTGTAACTTGAATTCCTCGCAGTTTTATGGTTAAACTGATTCCACAAAATAGTATTAATACAATCAGTGGAACTCCCCATACAATATCATCAATTGTTATCAAAAAATCTGTCATATTATATCCCTCCAACATTTTTTTGCGACACAAAAAAGATGCGCATTTATCATCTACCGCAATTAAATATACTTTGGTTGTACGGAAGATTTAGCTTGCATCTTGTTTGCCACTATTGTTTTCAAAGCTGGTTGTTATAATGAATCTATGCTTGTAATAGCGGCTTTCACTACTATTATATTTATAGTTTTACATTATATACATTATTTTTGAAATTGCAAGTAAAATCAAAAAATGTTTCAAAAAAATTAAGCGCTCAAAATTATTCTAAAAAAATAATGGATATAAAATTATTGACAACATTGTTAAGGGCAGAGTACTATATAAATATATAATTTAGAGGGAGGATATTGAATGGAGTATATCAATAATCTATGGCATCTGTTCGTTGATATGTCATTTTATTTAGTCATCGGAATAATTTTTACTGGTATTTTACACGCATTTGTGAAAAAAGAAACCGTACTAAAGCATGTTGGAAACGATGACACAAAATCAGTAATCAAAGCTTCGGTTGTTGGGGTTCCGCTTCCATTATGCTCATGTGGAGTTGTCCCAACAGCTTTGTATCTGGGTGAAAATGGCGCTAGCAAAGGTGCCGTCGTAAGTTTTCTTACTTCTACACCACAAACCGGCGTGGATAGTATTATTGCAACATACGGAATGATGGGCCCTGTGTTTGCTATTTTTCGAGCTGTTGCAGCCTTCATTTCTGGAATTTTTTCTGGAATAGTTACAAACAAATTTTGTAAAAAAGAGTCAGTTCAATATAAAGTAAAAACTAATTGTAGCTGTTCTCATGATGCGGCACCGGCCAAAACGGCTCACTCTTGCTGTTCTCATGATGCGACACCGGCTAAAGCGGCTCACTCTTGCTGTTCTCATGATGCGGCACCGGCCAAAGCGGCTCACTCTTGCTGTTCTCATGATGCGGCACCRGCCAAAGCGGCTCACTCTTGCTGTTCTCATGATGCGACACCGGCTAAAGCGGCTCACTCTTGCTGTTCTCATGATGCGRCACCGGCCAAAGCGGCTCACTCTTGCTGTTCTCATGATGCGACACCGGCTGAACCTTCATTTAAAGCTAAAGTAGTTAGTATATTTACCTATGGATTTGGAGATTTTTTAGACGAAATTGCCGTCAATCTYGTAATTGGCCTYATAATTGCGGCGTTGATCAGTACCTCTCTTCCCGAAACTTGGATTGCTAGTATTCAGTCACCTATATTAGTTATGCTTATCATGCTGGTGATCGGGATTCCGATGTATGTGTGCTCTACGGCGTCTATCCCTATTGCAGTATCTTTGATGATGAAGGGAATTTCTCCTGGAGCCGCGTTTGTATTTTTGTTTGCTGGTCCGGTTACCAATATCGCATCTCTTTCCATACTGTTCAAAAGCTTGGGTAAAAAAACAATGGCTATATACTTAACTTGCATTGCCATATCTAGTGTAGTTTGCGGATTATTTTTAGACGCTATGATCTCTTTATTTAACTCAAATGTAATAATAGAATCAGTTCATGCTCATCTTCATGGCCATGATTTATATCGCACCGTAATTGCTATAGTTTTTGGTTTACTARTTATTARAAGTCTCGTAAAACAATTTAATACAAAACGCGCTAACAAAATTGCGGCATAARCAGATGTTCTTCTCTCCATTTAACTATGGGGAGTTTTTTTTTGTTGCAAYTTATGCCATATTTTTCCTTATTTACATATCCTTTGATCTATCTCTCTAGATGTTGCTCTTTGTCCTRCTTATTACAAAAAATTAAATAGAATTAACAGGGATTTTTACCATATACTTATAAAAATAACATTATGGAGGCCTTAATATGAAAAACAAAGAAATTTCTCATATTGCTTATATCAATTTTACTGACCAGCCCATTGCTATTTTGGTCGAAGAAAAAACGCATCTCAAGCAACTCTTTCCAGAAAAAATTAAAAACTATAGACCAATTTCCTCGGGCTTTCATAATATTTCTGTAATCAATAGGCTAACTARTGATGTTATTGTGATAAAGCGAGTAAATTTACGACCTGGCGCTAGTTATATGTTTGCTATTTCCAAAAAATCTAAAGATGAATCTGCTTTTAAATGTATACTTTCTGAGGAAAGAAATATGTCATTTAAAGATATATACTATGCCGCGAGATTTGGTAACTTTGCAAAGGAAATCCATTCGGTAGCGTTATGTACAGAAATAGATCCTCCGATYCTTCTCAAAAATTCATATACAAATGTAAGTTCCTATTCCATATTGGATCCTGCAAAGAAATATTACTTAGAAATCACCGACCTTGAGCATCAAACTATTCGTTTAGCACTGCCGAAATCAAAAAAATTTCGGATATACACTCTTTTTATACGCTATGACGATGCCCAAAAAACATACAAATTGTTATCAAATATCGATAGAACGTCATATGTAGGTAATAACTTATCTGTGCTTTCAAATACGAAAAACTCATCCAAAAAATTAGCCAAAACAAAGGAAAAAATACCCAGAAAATCTAAAATTTAATGTGCAATCTTATATAGAAAGGACTATCACCTATGCATTCAATACCATTATCCTCAACTTTGAATTACGATTCCACAGAGCCCATGCTTATAATGACTCAAAATGTTTCATCGACCTCTGCCGGAAAGTTTAGCAATGTGTATATTAAAAATATTTCTGGAAAATCACTCAAAAATATTCAACTGAGAATCCATACAACTGCAATAGACATTATAGATCAAATTTGGAGCAATATTCCATCGATACACGCATTTACGCCAATCGGATTCAATTTGGTTATTCAAGCTCTTCCGAAATCTGAAGTATTTCATCTGATGTATAGCACCCGCGATCCATATAATATGCACAACAGAATAGTAAACACCATGCAGATAGAAGCCTTCGAACTAATCGATGAGCAAAGAACCTCTGCAGATCATTTTGACAACACCGTAACCGACGCAACGCATAATTTACTTGCAGCAGAYGAAGATGACAACATCGAAATTACATCCGAAAGCATCAAGATTGCAGATGCGACTACCACAAAAACCGTCGAAATCACGTCTCAAAATTATTCAACAAATAATTATAAATATTCTGCACACCAAGAAAATTATATAGTAAGTTCAGAAGACTTTCTCTATGCTTCGTCGACCGAAAGCATCAAAATTACAAATTCAGCCAAGCCGTCCAACAAAGAAGCCAACACGTTCGAAGCGTATACAGTCGATACTCCATTAATGAAAAGCATCAATTCTCCGGCAGATATTCTAAAAAATACTCTTCCGCTAAAAAATTTTAAAGAAGCTATGGCGCAAGGAAATAGGTCCCTAAATTATACACCAGCCAATCCATCGCTAGAGGCCGTATTAGCGAATATGRATAAATCATCGTCCGAAATAACCCTACCGTTGGACGTTGCATTAGCAAATATGAGTGATCTCTCGCTTGAAAACTTCAAAAAGATGATGCAACAAGCTGCGCAATCTGAATCACCTGACACTGAAAATCTGCCATCTACATCAGCAAATTCGCCATATAATTCGGCATATCCTCAATCTGTAGCAGCAAATTTACCATATGAATCAACGAATTCTCGATCGACAGCTACAACCTCGCAAACTACATCAACAGACTCACGATCGGCAAACTCGCCAGTTACATCAGCGAATTCTCAATCGGCAAACTCAACAGCTACATCAGCTAACGCATCATCGGCAAACTCAACAGCTGTATCAACGAACTCACGATCGGCAAACTCGCCAGATGCATCAGCGAATTCTCTATCGGCAACCTCGCAAACTACATCAGCGAACTCACGATCGGCAAACTCAACAGCTACATCTGCGAATTCTCGATCGGCAAACTCAACAGCTACATCTGCGAATTCTCGATCGGCAAACTCAACAGCTACATCAGCGAATTCTCAATCGGCAAACTCAACAGCTACATCAGCGAACGCATCATCGACAACTGCGCCAGCTACATCAGCGAATTCTCAATCGGCAAACTCACCAGCTACATCCGCGAATTCTCAATCGGCAAACTCAACAGCTACATCCGCAGACTCACGATCGGCAAACTCAACAGCTACATCAGCGAATTCTCTATCGGCAAACTCAACAGCTACATCAGCGAATTCTCTATCGGCAAACTCAACAGCTACATCAGCGAATTCTCAATCGGCAAACTCAACAGCTACATCAGCTAACGCATCATCGGCAAACTCACTAGCTACATCAGCGAATTCTCTATCGGCAAACTCGCCATATGCATCAGCGAATTCTCAATCGACAAACTCAACAGCTACATCAGCAGATTCACGATCGGCAAACTCAACAGCTACATCAGCGAATTCTCAATCGGCAAACTCAACAGCTACATCAGCGAATTCTCAATCGGCAAACTCAACAGCTACATCAGCTAACACATCATCGGCAACTGCGCCAGCTACATCCGTGAACGCATCATCGGCAAACTCGCCATATGCATCAGCAGACTCACGATCGGCAACTGCGCCAGCTACATCAGCGAACGCATCATCGGCAACTGCGCCAGCTACATCAGCAGACTCACGATCGGCAACCTCGCAAACTACATCAGCGAATTCTCAATCGGCAAACTCGCCATATGCATCAGCGAATTCTCTATCGGCAAACTCAACAGCTACATCAGCGAATTCTCTATCGGCAACCTCGCCAGCTACATCAGCAGACTCACGATCGGCAAACTCAACAGCTACATCCGCGAATTCTCAAGCGGCAAACTCGCCATATGCATCAGCAGACTCACGATCGGCAACCTCGCCAGCTACATCAGCGAACTCACGATCGGCAAACTCAACAGCTACATCAGCGAATTTTCAACCGGCAAACTCGCCAGCTACATCCGCGAATTCTCTATCGGCAACCTCGCCAGCTACATCAGCAGACTCACGATCGGCAAACTCAACAGCTACATCTGCTAACGCATCATCGGCAAACTCGCAAACTACATCAGCAGACTCACGATCGGCAAACTCAACAGCTACATCAGCGAATTCTCAATCGGCAAACTCGCCAGCGGCATCAGTGAACGCATCATCGGCAAACTCAACAGCTACATCAGCGAATTCTCTATCGGCAAACTCGCAAACTACATCAGCAGACTCACGATCGGCAAACTCGCCAGCTACATCAGCTAACGCATCATCGGCAAACTCAACAGCTACATCAGCTAACGCATCATCGGCAAACTCAACAGCTACATCGGCGAATTCTCTATCGGCAAACTCAACAGCTACATCAGCGAATTCTCTATCGGCAACCTCGCCAGCTACATCAGCAGACTCACGATCGGCAAACTCAACAGCTACATCAGCTAACGCATCATCGGCAAACTCAACAGCTACATCAGCGAATTCTCAATCGGCAAACTCAACAGCTACATCCGTGAACGCACCATCGGCAAACTCAACAGCTACATCAGCTAACGCATCATCGGCAAACTCGCCATATGCATCAGCAGACTCACGATCGGCAAACTCAACAGCTACATCAGCGAACGCACGATCGGCAAACTCAACAGCTACATCAGCGAACGCACGATCGGCAAACTCAACAGCTACATCCGTGAATTCTCAATCGGCAAACTCAACAGCTACATCAGCTAACGCAACGAGCGCGCCAGATGTTCCTTTGCAAGAGCTTCTTAAAACCATTGTCACAGAGGCACTTTCGGCATCCAACCCGGCCTTGAAGACGGCATTAACTGATGAATTATTTAGCTCGTCCTCGTTGGCAGAGAAATTAAAGACATCATTAGCAGCTACTAGTTTAAAAAATGCGTCACCGATCGAAAGTTTTAAAATTGCGTCTTCGGCTACAGAAAAATTTTTGCCGTCTGGAACGCCGAAAAGTGCCGGTGTGTCTGATAGCTCAGTAAAAAAATTACAATCTATAATCAAAGCAGCTGGTGGACTGTCGGAAGTTTCGATAGAAAAATTACACGCAGTGGTGGAGAAATCGATTGCGGAGGGTGGGTCTCAGATTGCTGCACAAAAGTTGCGAGCCATATTGAACGAAAAAGATACCGCAAATCGGGTCACTGCCGCGTCGGCGATTCCCGAAACTGCGAATCAAGTGACGGTTATGGAACTTCCCAAAACGACGTCGATAACGCAACAGTTTAAGCCTAGTATCACGTTGCAAATCCAGGGTAAATCTGACGAAGAAGCATTGCCTATTAGACTTAGCTCGGAATTTTCAATAACGACGGCGGCGCAAAACGAGTTCGAATATATCATAAGTCTTGCGTCACCAAATTTGGGAACGGCCAGCTTTCCGATTTACGCTCCAACGATTAACAATGTGACGATTTCGAATAAATTTGTTGAGGGATTTGTTTTAAATGGAGAAATAACCATCACCGATTTGGCGGGCGACGAATTTGAAGCTACGGTAGATTATTGCGATTCAATGCTTGTCATATCGGATATTGATGTGCCAGCTGCAGATGTGATAACGATAAGCATTCCAGTTCAATTTAATGGTCGAGAAAATTGTTAGAAAAAATATTTATGGAAGTATTTACGAAATATTAGGTATAATATGCCAAAATCTGAGCATACTAACAGTGAATACGTAGCTTACAGCTCTTGTCATCGGAAGTTGCCTTGTCGCCAAAAGTCTCTTAGATAGCCCATGTTCATAGAGATTTTTCGTTGTTTTATTACCAAAGATGAAATCTGACAGAGCGTGAGTCTACTATTTTCACTTAGATTTTTGTGTAGATATATTAGAATATGAACATCATAAGCATAAATTTAATAAGGAGGAGCTACTGCAAATCGTAGCAACATATATAATGAACTCACAAAAAGTAATTTCTCTTCTATTAGCATCCATGACATACACAAATTACTTCCCCTCGTACATACAAGCAACAGTGAGAAGTGATTTAGAAGACACGACTGTTTCTGAAAGTGAGATAAATCAATCTACAAAGGAGTTATTTTTCAGTATGCCCGAAGTATTAGCAGACATTGATATCCCAGAGCCGTCATTTGAGATTCCGATTATTGAGGAGCCCTATGCTGATTTGGAGGTCGCGACCAATTCGAAAAAGACTGCCAAACAAACCAAATTGATGGAGTTTTTTGAATTTAGCCAAATTCCAGAGCCAGAATTTCAGATTCCTATTATTAGCAATACCTTTGATGCTTTGAGCACAGCAATTCAGGAAAGCGTGGATCTTGCGGAACTGGAGGATGCCCTAGCCGATGCGTTAGATATTCGTAAAAACGTTATTATTATGACAGAAGACCCAACTTTGGTCGATCAGGGGATTCGATTTGTTTCATTTCAGGCTGCACAAGAGTATGATACCATTATAGAAAAAGTTCAGGCATTTGTTGATTCTATAAAGGCCGAAGAGGAAACAGACGTCGACATCGCGTCGATGATATTTAATTTACGCGAAGCCACAATCAATTTCAGCGACAAAATTTTGGAAGGCACTTTGATTGATACGTCCAAACTTGTGGCAGCCATAGATAACGCACTTGCCAGCCAGGTTGGCATTACCGTTAGAGATGCTACCGAATCTGAGATACCAAAAGGCACTGCGTTCATCTCGTCTGCTGCTGCCAAAAAGCTCAATGACAATTTAGCTGCAGCGCGCGCAATAATCAGCACCGTCGCTGAAGGCAATTCCGAAAACACGGTGACGGCTCAGACCGTTTCTATTGCCACTGCAAATCTACAGAAGGCTATAAAAACTTACAACAAAGCAATTCGACACGGCAAGTACGAAAATCTTAGGTCATTATCGGAACAGATTGAGCAAGCGATCATCGCTCGAGATGATGTAGAAGTTATCGATGCAACTGCCGACAAAGTACCTTTCGGAATTCGATTCGTTTCTAGCACGGCCTTTGCGACTTTAGATGCTTCTATAACAGCAGCCAAAGCTATAAGCATACTAGAAGTGGAATCCGATGTCGAAGTAGATGCTGTTGAAAATTTAATCGATGCCGTCGAAAAATTTGAGAACTCAATTCAAATAGGAACTTTTGTAGATACCAGCTCTTTGAGAAAGCAAATTGAAATTGCCCAAGATTTACAGGCTGATATTGCCATCATAGATAATTCTGCAGAAGAAGTTGCTCAGGGAGTTAGGTTTGCTCCGTTGGTACAAGCTAAAGAATTRTCTGCCAATATAGCGGCCGCTCAAGCGATCGTGGAKGAAGCGCAAAAGTCACAAAACGCYATCACCACGGCTATCGTTGCGCAATCGGTTGATAGCCTTCGCCAAGAGACGAATTCCTTTGGTAAATCTATCCAAACCGGAACTTTTGTGGATACGACCAAACTTCGAGATGAGATAAAAAATGCGCGTCGGGCAGTGACCGATGTTAAGCCGATGCGTGCCGAGGCGACAAAAGTGCTTCAAGGAACTCGCTTCGTTGATCCTGATGTTTTCGCGATGTTTGAAAAATCTATGGCCGCTGCCGATGAAATTATTGGAATTGCGGATGCTGGAAATGTTGATAATGTTATAACCCCGATGCTTGTATCTACTGCAATTTCAAATTTGAGACAAGCTATAGCCGAGTTTTCTGATGCATTGGAAATAGGATCTTTCGTTGACGCGGCACCGTTGATCGCCGAAATTGATCGTGCGCAGACCGTTAAGTTTGGAATAAAAATTATCGACGCAAATGCGACTGAAGTGCCAAAGGGCATTCGATTTGTTTCCACTGCCGACTCGGCCGCATTTGATAAAGATATTGCGAAAGCTCAGCATATGGTCGAACGAGTTAAATTGCAAATTTCTGAGCCCATTCCAACTATGGCTGTGTTCGAGGAAGATCAATATGTGATATTTACCGAGTCTGCAAATGACAAATTTATAGCTCCGTTGATACCAAATTTTGCAGAAGCCGARTGTGCAGTTTCTGCGATGCTCACACCTGAAGTTGTAGCGGATTTGGCCTCTGCTCCAAATGCCGTTTCGGTTATGAGCAAGGACATCGTAACTCCAAAGCTCGTTGCCAACGAAGTAATTGAGTTGCAGCTTGCCGTAGTTAAGTTTAAAAATTCTATTCAGACTGGATCTCTTGTGGACGTTGAAGCGCTTAAGGAAGCCATCGTAGATTTTGAGGCAATGTTAGGCGAGGTTGTCGTTGTTGATAATGAAAAAGAGGAAAACGTGCGTCAAGGTCTCAAATTTATAAACGGCAAACAGTACGAAAATTTTGATGCAGTTTTGTCAAGGGTTCGCTCAATTGCCGCGGCACCTCTCGATCTTGAAATGGTGGGTTCCGCTTTGACCGACATTCATCGAGCCATGAAAAACTTACAAAATAGCATCAAGGTGGGGACATTTATCGATGTTATGCCTCTTGAATATGCCATTAACGCCGCGCTCGAAGCAAAAGTCGATTTGGAAATTATTGACAAACAAGCTGCAGAAGTCTACAAAGGAATCTGGTTTGTAACCCCAGCTGAGCTCGAAGCTTTGGATAACGCAATTTTTTCGGCACGCGATATTGCCGATTCCCCGCCTAGCCTTTCTGCAGTAGATGACGAAATCGCAAAGCTTTCTGATGCGACTATTACGTTCAAAAATCTCACCAAAGTTGGACTGATGGATACATCGCAGCTGTGGGACCAGATAAAAGAAATCACTCAGCTTAGTAAAAATATTGGAGTGATTGACAAGCCAGCAAACAAGGTCGATAAAGGTGTGTTATTCGTTACTCCAAATGATTTGACGGCCATTAATATTGCTCTTGATTCTGCTCGCAAAGTTGCTAAGAATCCTGCTTCTGTTGCCGAAATTGCGGCCGCTCAAGCCAGCTTAGAATTTGCTTATGATACATTCAAAGCCGCCGCAAAGCATGGGACGTTCGTCGATACGTCTACTCTTCTAAAAGCTATCGAAAAAGCTAACGATGCAAGGATTGGCATTGTTGCAGTCGACAAAGATTCTTCCAGCATTGCAAAGGGA
The DNA here is from genome assembly GCF_000171335.1 of Candidatus Epulonipiscium viviparus. Taxonomy (GTDB): domain Bacteria; phylum Bacillota; class Clostridia; order Lachnospirales; family Cellulosilyticaceae; genus Epulonipiscioides; species Epulonipiscioides viviparus. The sequence goes on along the minus strand of NZ_ABEQ01000001.3, from coordinate 94,453 downwards.
ATTTCGTTTGTATCGCTTCAAGAAATGATGGCTTTGGACACTGCGATTGCCAGAGCTAACGAAGTCGTAGAAAATCCTGAAAATGATCGCACCGTGGCTATCGCGACAATCGATTTAAAATCTGCCGTAGATATTTTTCAAGATTTGATCAAACAGGGGACGTTTGTTTCTRTAGTTAATACCAGTGCTTTGACTGCTAAAATTAAGGAAGCTCACCAAGCGATGGCGGGAATATTGGCAACTGATAAATCGGCTGGYGGAATTGCTCATGGCACAAAATTTGTCTCGACGACGCAAATGCAAACTTTCGCCGATGCCATAGGGGCTGCTCGGTGGGCTGTTGAAAACTCCGAAAGCGATTCTGACGTTACAAAGGCTACGGCAACACTTGCCAAAGCTATCAAAGTTTTTGAAAGAGAGGTGAAAGTCGGCCGTTTTTTAGAATTAGCAAATTTGGTGGCAAGCATTGAGGCGGCTAAATTTGCAGATGACTGGATCTTGGTTAGAGATAGTAATAAAGAAGAGATCGATTTTGGTGTACCTTTTGTACGCGGCGCCGATATGAAAAATTTGGAAAAAGCCATTGCGAAGGCAGAGTCGACATTGATATCGCCCAAAAACACTGCAGAAGTCGATAGTGTAGCATACAATTTAGACCAAGCCGTTGCCAATTTTAAAGAGGCAATCCAAACCGGAGAATTTGTGGATACGTCAAATTTAATTGCCCAAATCGGAAAAACTACTTTGGTCAAAAATGATGTACAGATTGACAACCGTGAATTTTCTGAAGTTGCTATTGGTGTAAAATTTATCTCTAATCAGAAGATGAAAAATTTAGATACAGCAATAGCCGAGGCCAAAAGTGTTGCAAAGGAAATCGAAAAAAAAAATGATTTCGCAACCCCCAATCAACTAATTGCGACCACGATCGAATCACTACAATCTGCCACGGCTGTATTTGAGAGTGAAGTTCAAGTGGGCACATTTATCGATAAGGCAGTTCTTCAGACCGAGATCAGAAAAGCAAAGACGCTTCGAGATAGTATCGTAGTATCTGAAAACGCTCCTGATCAAATCACTAAAGGTGTCAAGTTTGTTGATCCGCGGCAAATGGCAAAGCTTACAGACTCCATCGCTGCCGCATCCGCAGTTGTTCACAATTCCAAAAATGAGGGCTTAATTGAAGCCGCTTTGTTGATGCTTCAAAAYGCAATTACGATGTTTGAAAGTAGACTACAAGTTGGAGCTTTTGTTGATGCGACGCCGCTTATAACCGAAGTTGCGAACGCTGTTGCGATAAAAAGYCGCGCACTCGATCAGGATACGCATTGCCATGACGCGCATCAGGAATTGGAGAAGGCGATCGCTATAGCAGAAGCGGTAATTGCTTCACCCAAAAGCGAGGCCGTGGTTGAAGGAGAAGTATTGGCTCTAAAAAATGCAATTGCGCTGTTTGAAAATACATTACAAGTGGGAGCTTTTGTTGATGCGACGCCGCTTATAACCGAGGTTGCGAACGCTGTTGCGACAAAAAGCCGCGYACTCGATCAGGATACGCATTGCCATGACGCGCATCAGGAATTGGAGAAGGCGATCGCTATAGCAGAAGCGGTAATTGCCTCACCCAAAAGCGAGGCCGTGGTTGAAGGAGAAGTATTGGCTCTAAAAAATGCAATTGCGCTGTTTGAAAATACATTACAAGTTGGAGCTTCTGTTGATGCGACGCCGCTTATAACCGAGGTTGCGAACGCTGTTGCGACAAAAARCCGCGTACTCGATCAGGATACGCATTGCCATGACGCGCATCAGGAATTGGAGAAGGCGATCGCTATAGCAGAAGCGGTAATTGCCTCACCCAAAAGCGAGGCCGTGGTTGAAGGAGAAGTATTGGCTCTAAAAAATGCAATTGCAAAATTCGAGCAACAAACTTACTTGGCAAACTGTCAATCAAATACTTCAGAAATTGCGRATGGGGTGGCTGTTGCATTAGATAATGGTGCYCTCGAGGAAGTAGCAACTACAAATATGAGCAATTCATTCGTGAATATAAACGCCCCTTTATCGCCAATATCTCGAGCATCTTTTGCTACAGTGATGTATGCGTTTGCCGATTTGGAGCATTCAGATAATATGAGCGATGTTGAGACATTTAGCGATATTGGATCGGATGAGGAATATGCATATGCGATAAAATGGGCGGTCGATTCGGGAATTTACAGCGGCTATGCCGACGGGACTTTTCGTCCAGACTGTAACATTTCGCGAGAGCAACTAGCAGTGGTGCTATTTAATTTTGCCAAGACGGCGAATATTTTTACTACACAGTTGGCGGATATTTCGGGCTACGCAGATGCAAACGACGTGAGTAGCTGGGCTCTATTAGCAGTAAAATGGGCTATAAATAACGAAATTTTGTTGGGTCGAGATCACAAGCTTGAGCCTACTGAGTATGCTACTAGAGCAGAGGTTGCCTTTGCCATCAGCAAATTGAGTTCGTTAAATAATTAAAAACGATAAGAACGAGATCTGGTCTGTTGCATATTAGCACAGACTATTTTAGTTTCTGATAGTTGTACAAATCAATAAGCTGCGCATCAAAATAGTGGTTAAAGAAATCATAATCTTGTTTAATTTTATCTTCATTTAATTGCGATCCCAAAGTCACAAATTCTGGCTTCTCGTTTGATCGTGTATTTTGTCGTTTATTTTTAAATAGGTTTATCTTAAATGGGTTCATCTTCATTCCACCTTCACAATCGTTATAAATAATATTGCCACAAAATTCGATTTTCAACCAAACTTATAAAWTTTTTTTCGTTTGCTACTAGTTTTTACATTAAAATATTGATTATGTATTTTTTGTTAGCAGCAATTTAAAATAATGACCAATAAATTATGTAATAATTCTGTTTTTTTRTAGAATTAGCATGCGCATATTTGGGTTTAGCTTTAAACGCAAGTACTTTTTACCAAAAATATCATATTGCAAAACAATTAACTAAGTGTTATTATATATTTACATAAATGCTACAACTTTTGAAAGAGCCATATAATTCATATAAGTCACTAAACAAAAAAGGAGAGATTACTATGATAAAATTTTCAAAAAAAATTACAACACTATCTCTGATTGCTGGATTTTCTACTATTGCTTTAATAGGTTGTGGTGGCTCCGAAGATGCGACACCAAATACAGATGCAACTGAATCTGGAGCGTTTGGAACTAGCGTTTTTGCTGTTGGTGACTTAAACGGAGTATTTAGCCCTTTCTTCTATACTACTGCGTATGACGACGTCATTAATGGTCGTGTGCATATGGGATTGTTGGGGCAAGATCGCTTGGGACAAGTTGTTCCAGAAGCCGCAACTTTTAATATAGAAGAAACAACGACAGATTCTGGCGACCTACAAACTGTATATACTTTTACATTACAAGACGGCATCAAATTTAGCGATGGCGAGCCTATGACTGCGGACGATGTGATGTTCAATTTTTTGGTACTACTAGATCCAACTTATGACGGAATGTCGACGCTAAACACGTTGCCTATTGTGGGCCTTGCAGACTATAAAGATGGCGACGCAACTGAAATTGCGGGTATCAAAAAATTAGACGACAAAACTGTTCAAGTTACCATTGATGGCATCGACCCTGCAGCTATTTACAAGTTTGCTATATCTGTAACACCAGAACACTATTATGGAACCACTTTCAAAAAAGGCGATTTATCAGGAGTAAAACTTAAAAACGAAGCTCCGTTGGGTGCAGGGCCATTTATTTTTGACAGCTTTGCAAACAACGTTGTTAACTTAGTAAACAATCCAAACTATTTCTTTGGTGCACCTAAATTAGACAAGTTGAAGTTTCAGGTAATAGATCAAGCAAATATGTTTGAGGCCGTTAGAAGCCAGCAGGTGGATTTATCCGATCCATCAGCATCTCCAGAGATGGTTGCCAATGTCGAAGAAGCGGGATTACACTATGAACTAGTAGACAACTTGGGCTATGGCTATATTGGAATCAATGCCGAGCGTGTACCAGATATTAATGTACGTAAAGGTTTGATGCATCTTATGAATCGTGCTCCTGCAGTTGAATCATATTACGGCGACTTGGCTACTGTGATAGAACGCCCGATGTCCACCGTGTCTTGGGCATATCCGCAAGATGCCACAGAATATTATGGTTACGATGTAGCGAAGGCAAAAGAATATTTCGTGGCCGCAGGTTATACTGAAGTAGGCGGAAAATTGGTTAAAGATGGAAAACAACTGCGTATAGAAGTGGGGATTCCAGGTGGCGGAACGATGGATCACCCAACTGCACCTGTTTTAACTCAAATGAAGAGCGACTTAGAAGCCATGGGGGCAGTTCTAGAAATAGCGGATACCGACGGCTCTCTGTTCTTCGATGTTCTCAATCAAAAAGGCTGGGATATGTGGGTGGCAGCTTGGGGGTCTACAGCCGATCCCGATATGTATCAAATATATCACTCAACAGGACCATCAAATCACTACTCCATATTTAATGATGACTTAGACAAAATAATAGTAGATGCACGCTCCACAAACGACGTCGCAGTTCGAACAAATTTGTATCAACAAGCCTTGGATATTATAATGGATCAAGCAGTGGAAATGCCTATTTATCAGCGTAAAAATATGTATGTGTTTAACCCAGAAATGATTAATATAGATTCGCTTACTGATGATATGACTCCGTATTACAATTTCTACAGTGAGCTTCAAAATATAGAGATGGTCAAATAAATTTTGTAGTGGTCACGGTTTGATTCCGTGGCCCTTATTGTTGATGCGGCACTTCAGCTTATAGCATATGCTGTGATTTGAATTGCTGCATTAATAAGTAATATAAAAAGGGGGAGAAGTTATGTGGCAATATATTGTGAGACGTGTTGGTATCGGGTTTGGCATCTTGTTGGGTGTTTCTGTTATCATCTACTGTTTGATTAGAAGCGCTCCTGTAGATTATGTATCGACAATCACAAACGGAAATCCTGAAGTGACGCAAGAGATGATTGATAACCTAAACGAACTTTATGGACTAAATGATAGCATTCCAGAGGGTTACGCCAAATGGATCAGCGGCGTTGTTCAAGGCGATTTGGGAACTTCTTTTGTTGAGAAAAAGCCTGTCGCAGAAGTGATTAGTAGCAAAATGTGGTACTCTTTTTGGATGTCTTTCCCAGCTTATATTTTGCAAATACTAATAGCCATACCGTTAGGCGTAATTTCTGCTACTAAAAAATATAGCAAAACAGATTATGCGGTCACCACCGTCGCATTGATGGGAATGAGTCTTCCGAGCTTTTTCTTTGCAGCTATCTTACAAAGAATATTTGCTCAATGGCTTGGCATTCTCCCTCTCTCTGGAATGGAAACCGCGCGTATGGACTATGAAGGATTTGCGTTAATTTTAGATATGGCAAAACACTTTGTTCTACCTGTTATGGTTCTTACCGTTTTAGGAATCGGTGGACTTATGAGATATTGCCGCACGAACATGCTAGAAGTGTTAAACGAAGATTACATTAGAACTGCACGAGCAAAAGGACTTAGCGAAAATACAGTTGTATATAAACATGCGTTTAGAAATACGTTAATTCCAATAGTTACCATTTTAGGAGGAATGATCCCAGGGTTATTTGCAGGAGCGATGATTACAGAGGGAATCTTTGGAATCGATGGTGTTGGGAACACAGCATTGACCGCGCTTCGTAGCGGAGACGTTCCATATATAATGGGCTCTACTTTATTTATGGCAACATTGACTCTTATCGGAACGCTTGTATCAGACGTCCTTTATGGCGTTGTCGACCCACGTGTACGCTTAAAATAATAAGGAGGGAGTAATATGGCAAAGGAAAGCATAAATTTAGAAAAAGTAGTTACGCCCGGTCAGTTGGTTACTAAACGCTTCTTGCGCAATAAACTTGCTATCGTTGGCGTTATTATATTGGTTGGTATGTTTATATTTTCGTTTATTGGACCATTATTTTCTCCTTATGGGGAATATACAATTTTTTATACAGCAACAGACGGGGTGGAGTTTAGTACCGAAAATTTGCAAGGCTATAACCCCGCTGCACCTGGCGTTGTCATCGCAAATAAGCAGGCACCTTCAGAGCTTCACTGGTGTGGTACAGACAAAGATGGCCGAGATATTTTTACACGACTTATGTATGGCGGAAGAATTTCACTTACTATCGGATTTGTTGTAGTGTTCTTTCAACTTACACTTGGCGTAACTTTAGGCGGAATTGCTGGATATTTTGGAGGAAAAATTGACAACCTAATAATGCGTCTCGTTGATGTAATATATTGTTTGCCAACACTTCCAATAATGTTAATAATTAGTTCACTCTTGCTAGCTTATAAAGTACCACAAGAGCAAAAAATTTATTGGCTAACCCTTGTTATGGGGCTTATGGGCTGGGCCAGTGTCGCCAGGCTCGTTCGTGGTCAAATCTTGAGTTTGCGTGAACAAGAATTTATGATTGCAACAGAAGCGACAGGAATTCGTCCATCTAGAAAAATTATCAAGCATTTGGTACCCAACGTTATGCCTCAACTTATTGTTGTTGCAACCATGGGGATGGGCGGCGTTATTTTAACCGAAGCTGCGTATAGCTATTTGGGAATCGGCGTGCCATTTCCATATGCATCTTGGGGTAACATGGTAAATATTGTAAAAGACCCTATCATTCTAAGAGAATATATATTTATGTGGCTTCCACCAGGATTATTTATTCTTACAACAGTGCTAGGATTTAACTTTGTTGGAGATGGACTGCGCGACGCATTTGACCCTAAAATGAAAAGGTAGGTGTTTGCTAGTGTTTAAAAAAACAGCACTGAAAAGAGAAGCCAGACATCAAATGAGAGAAATTTCTCGGAACAATAAAATTGTGATAAAAAAATTTGAAGCCGAAAAAAAACGCAAAGATATTCAGCCCGAAGAATATGCGACAACTATGAAAAATCCTGACAATATATTAGAAATTGATAATTTACACACGTATTTTTATACAGATATAGGAATTGCAAAATCAGTAAATGGCGTAACGCTCGAAATACCGCAAGGCAAAACGGTAGCTTTGGTTGGTGAATCTGGTTGCGGAAAGTCGGTAACGAGCTTGTCTATAATGAAGTTGGTAACGGCACCTGTTGGGCAAATTACAGAAGGCGAAATTCGATACAACAGACCATCTGGCCCAATCAATATTGTAAAAGCGCCCATTTCTCTAATGCAAACAATTCGAGGCAACGAAATTTCGATGATTTTTCAAGAACCCATGACCAGCCTCAATCCTGTGTTTAGAATTGGCGCGCAAATCGATGAAGCAATATTACTGCATAGACCAGATATAAAGAAAGCCGATGTTAAAGCACAAACTATAAAAATGTTAGAGCTCGTTGGAATTGCGCGAGCTGAAGGAATATATAAATGTTTTCCTCATGAGCTTTCGGGCGGGATGCGTCAGCGTGTAATGATCGCCATGTCTCTTTGCTGTAATCCGAGGTTGATAATAGCCGATGAGCCAACAACTGCGTTAGACGTCACGATTCAAGCGCAAGTATTAGATCTTCTACGAGAATTAAAATCTAAAATCGATGCGAGTATTTTGCTTATCACGCATGACTTAGGCGTTGTAGCCGAAATGGCAGATTTTGTTGTAGTTATGTATGCGGGCAAAATCGTCGAGCAAGGGACTGCAGAAGAAGTGTTTCTAAGTCCCAAGCATCCATATACAATTGGGCTAATTAAAAGTAAGCCTGTTGTCAATCAAAACGTTGACAGACTGTATTCCATTCCTGGATCGGTACCAAATTCGATCAATTTACCCAACCATTGCTTTTTTAAAGATCGTTGCGATAGAGTTAGCGCAGCGTGTCATGGCGACATACCCGAACTGAAGCAACTTAGCAGTTATCACAAAGTTGCTTGCCATTTATACGATAATGCAAAGGAGGTTGCCGATGAGTGAACCAATATTAAAAGTTGAAAACTTAAAGAAGTATTATGATATACGAGGTGGTTTGCTACAAAGGGTGGTTGGGCATGTAAAAGCTGTTGATGGGATTTCATTTGAAGTTGCACGCGGATCGACATTTGGATTGGTAGGTGAGTCGGGCTGCGGCAAAACCACGGTTGGCAAAACTTTACTGCGATTACACAGCAACAATGGTGGCCAGGTCATTTTTGATGGTAAAGACGTGTTTGCGTTAACCGATCAACAATTACGAGAGATTCGGCCAGAAATTCAAATTATTTTTCAGGATCCGTATAGTTCGCTAAGCCCCAAGATGCCTGTTGGAGAAATAATCGGAGAGGCAGTAAGAGAGCATAAGATTGTTCCGGAAAAGGCTTTGCGCAGCTATGTCATGGAAATAATGAGGGAATGCGGGCTCCAAGATCACCAAATAGATCGTTATCCACATGAGTTTTCGGGTGGTCAACGGCAGCGAATATGCATAGCCCGTGCAGTTGCTTTAAAGCCTAAACTTATAGTTTGCGACGAACCAGTCTCGGCATTAGATGTATCGGTCCAAGCGCAAATCATCAACCTTCTAATGGATTTGCAGAAAACCAAGGGGCTCAGTTACGTATTTATATCGCATGATTTGAGTGTTGTGGAGCATATATCAAACGAAGTTGGCGTGATGTATTTGGGAAATTTGGTGGAGAAGGCATCAACAAAAGAGATATTCCAAAACCCAATGCACCCATATACAAAGTCGCTATTTAGCGCTATACCTACACCAGACCCCACCGTAAAGATGAGCCGAATTATATTAGAAGGGGATATTCCATCTCCTGCAAACCCTCCAGCCGGATGTAAGTTTCACACCAGATGTAGGCAATGCATGGAGAAATGCAAGACAGTTATGCCGGAATATAAAAAGCATGATAACGACCACTATGTTGCGTGTCATTTATACGATTAAGAAAGGATGGAGTCTATGAAAAAAGAACCTCAGTTAATGGATCTAACTTGGAAAGAGCAAAAGGCAATCATAATGGCAATGTATTCCACAATTCTTCCCATTGCATCGGTGTTTTTTGTAGCATTCTTCTTAGCATTTCTTTTTATTGATTATCTTTGGTTATAGGCTATCGCAAGTCGTCTCCGGGTTTTATAGGAGGCGGCTTTTTTGTTATTTCAAACTCTCCATGAGATATTACTTCATATGAAGCATAATAATATAATTACAACAACACTTTTTTCTTGACAGATATAAAATCTAAACTATATAATCAGTCTGTACAAATCACACTGAAAGGAAGTACATAAATTAAACGCAAAAAAGCCGCCTTCTAGTGTAAGCAAGGTGGCTTATGTAGTTTATGCTGATATCTTCATATCGGCTAGTAAAAAGTTGTACGTGGTATTCGGAACCAACGCTTTGATTTTTTCAAACTCGTGTTGATCTAACAATTTTCGAACCTCTGTTGCACTAATAGGAGTCGCATTAATTTCTTTGCGATTGACCACTCGTACATCTATCCCATAACTAGGCAGTACCTTTTTCATCGTGTCGTTGTAGCTACTGGTTAAATTGCAATTCGGTTCATTGCCAACGTATCGCTTCTTGATGTTTAAGGCATTCACAAAATATTTGCCAAATATGCTGCAGTCAAGTTCGGTATATATCGCTGTCGCATCATCATTTTGTTTAATGAAGTATGTCGGAAACGTTGCTTGTGAAATAATATATTTACTGGCCGGCAAAACAACAACGTTGCCAAACTCTTTAACACCCTGACGAACTAACTCTATTCGATCTCTAAATTTAAAGGCTGATTTGTCCTCTTCTACAATGAATACTATTACATTCTCATTTTCGAGGCTAGCTTGTTCTATGAGATATTTATGTCCTAACGTAAATGGATTACAGTTCATTACAATTGCCGCATATTCTTTGGAGGTATCTATATGATAGTCATCTTTTAATTGATCTAGAGCCGATACAATGCTGTTATTTCCTATTTCTAGCAATGCAACCTTGCTGGTAGAAGAAATATGCCTATATCCTAAGCTTGCAAAGATCTCTACATTGTCTGGTTTTGTAAATATAAAATGGTGGTAAATCCCCTCAGCGTATAATTTTTGCGTCATGTGAGAAATTAACGTATTAGTGAGTCCTAACCCTTGGTATTCTTCTGCTATGGCAAAACATTTTAACACATTCTGTGCTCTTGAACAGGTTGCAATAATCTGATTATTGTCGCGTATAACAATCGTGTCTTCTACATCTCCATATTGTAACCCAAACTTCTCTAAAAAATATGTTACCTCTACTTTTTCTCGCTTTGTAAAAATCTCCTCAATACTCTCACTATAATACACGTCGGTCACCCTTTCATGATATTTATATCACACTACTGCAATATAATAAAAACGTCATATCTACACTGCTAAAATAAAAATACTAATGCTAAGCAAGTCAGCGCATCCGCCAGAACTCACTCTGTTTGCTATATATTCCGCACCTATTTTCTCCACAAGTGTCAAGCCTTCTTTTGTACTTATTCCTCCTGCAGCCAAAATTGTTTGCGCATCTTGTTTAACCTTCTTCAACATATCAAAATTATGCCGATACACAACTGTACTATCGTCTACCAAAGCCATCAACTCAATTAAAATTTGGCAATACAGTTCCCTTTTTGGCAGCTCACTATTTTTGTATTTCGGAACAATATATTCAAAAATTACTTTCAACCCATCTTTGACTTGCCCTCGAACACCTGTAAATCCATATCGAACGTATAACTGTTCTCCGTGCGTTAGCTCCGCTTTATCCTGCAAATTTTCAAAGTCATACAGTATATTTTGCGTCATAGATTCAATGATTTCGCTAACACTTTCAGTTTCTCCAAACTTATTTTTTGCTACTGCGCTAATGCAAATACCCATCAAAAATATTACTCCCTTATGAGTATTAACGCCGCCTGTTGCTGCAAACATCGCTGCTTCTGCCGCCTTTCCTACAGTACGTATAGCGTTGAAAATACGCAACGGGCTATGAAAACTATATCCCATTATTGCCATTTTTTTCAAAAACGGTTTTATCGCCATGGCACTATCCAAAAACATGTAGTAATCCATGTCGGTATGCGCACCGTTCGATACTGGAGATACCAAGCCAAACGATGGGTATGTTGATACTTCACACACGATAGCCTTTGTTGCGAGCATTGCCAATTCTTCAGCTATCTTTGTAATTTCTGCCGTGGTCGATGCGTAATCGGCATATGCGCATCTGAAATGAGAGGCTATTGCGTCGATGCCATGAGTTCTTGCCCTAGAGCATATGTGAGCATCGTTGYTRCAGATAAAACACTTTCTYACCGGCAGCCCCAGGTCTTTGCGAGATATAGCAGCTCCCAAATTATATACGTCTATATCTACCAAACGACCCAATTGATGATTTTCTTCCAGCGATACCATCTCTTCTTTTGTTGCCGTTAGCGAGGCATCAAATATAAAGTGATAAATGAGCCCTTCCAAGCTTTCATAACTTTCGTGATAGACTATTTCTGGATAGTACGATAAAATTTCTGCAGCCAAAGCTTTTATTATACTGTCATTTATATAGTTGCTTTTTTCTAAACCGGGATAATTGATTTTCAAAGTAACCAACGTCTTTTGCGGATGCTGGCTACACAACTCATTCTGATGCGCTACTCTCTGTTCTCTAGCATACAAAAATTCTTCTATCATACATATCTACCTCTCTTATGCTTTGCTTTTCCTAATTACATCTATAATCGAGCCGTCTCTATATTCCACAACTGCAACGATTTGGTCATCAAACTCGATAGGTGCCGGCGTGCCAACCAGTTTTGTTGCTAGCTCACGAGCCCTTTCCATTGTAAGTAACTTTATGTTTTGCTTCTTAAATTTTTCGATTAAGTCACTGCGCTTTGGATTTACGATAGTTCCATAATCTGTTACTACTACATCGATTGTATCTCCTGGGGTTACTATTGTAGTTACTTTATCTATAATGGTTGCAATCCTTCCGCGAGTTAGTGGTGCAACTATTATTGCAACTTTTGCCATAGCTGCAGTGTCGCTATGCCCTCCTGATGCCGCACGGATTATGCCGTCTGATCCAGATATTACGTTTACATTAAAGTCCTTATCTATCTCTAATGCGGAGAGCACCACAAAGTCTAGCTTATCAACTGCCGCGGATTTGTTTCCAATCGATGCGTAATAATCAGCGCTAATCTCAATGTGATTGATATTATTTTTTAACGATTCTCCTGCCACTTGGTCAAATGACTGTGTATCGAGAACCTTGTGAACTAATCCTTCTTCTAGTATTTCACACATTGCGGATGTTAATCCACCTAATGCATAACTTATTTTTATGTCTTGCTTAACCAGCTCATCCTTAATAAATTTGTTGACTGCCAACGATGCGCCTCCCGAGCCAGTTTGCATTGAAAATCCATCTACAAATAGTCCCGAAGCTTTCATAACCTCCACAACATTTTTGGCCATAAGAAGCTCTTTGGGATTGCTAACAGCTCTTGTTGCGCCAGTCATTATGCCTTTTGGATCGCCTATCTCATCGACTACTACTACATAATCAACCTGAGTTTGAATAATACTTTGAGGAAAGTTTGGGTACGGCACTAAGCAGTCGGTTACAACAATCACTTTTGCTGCATGCGCGGCGTCCACCATGGCATATCCCATAGCCCCGCACGGAGACTTGCCGTTTACACCGTTGGCATTGCCCATACAGTCTGCTGACGGCGCTCCTATAAATGCCACATCAATTTTAACGTCACCCTCTGCAATTGCTCGGGCACGCCCACCATGCGAACGAATTACAACAGGCTTATCGCCCATAATTCCTTCTGAAACTGCTTTTGCAAGCTTGGAGCGAATGCCGCTTGTTTCTAATCTCGTGACCACACCAGATTCTATATATGCTATAAGCCCGTCGTGAGCAGATGTTAGCGAACTTGCTGCTATTCGCAAATCTTTAATACCGAGGCTAGCAATAACCTCTATCGTTTGCATCAGTAACTTATCCCCATCTCTAAAATGATGGCAAAAAGATATTGTCATTCCATCAGATAACCCGCTTTTTTGTATCGCTTCTTTCAATGAATCTACCACTTTATTTCTTCGTATATCTTCCTTCTTATTAATGTTTAACGCAGTATATGGATTTTTATATGGCTTTCGTGATCCGTAGCCCTTAATCTGTTTCAACAATTTTTTGTTTACCCTGCTCATTGCGCATCCTCCTCACTTATTAGGTTTGTTGCCATTGCCAATTGAATCACTCGTCTTGCTCTCTCAATTATTGGCCCATCAACCATTTTGCCATCAACGGTAAACACGCCCAAATTTTGCGCTGCAGCTTTGTTGGTAGCCCTAATAATTTTTTGAGCCTTAATTATTTCTGTTTCTGTTGGAGTAAATACGCTATGAATTAATTCAACTTGTTTTGGATGTATCAAAGACTTTCCACCAAATCCCATGGTCTTAATTAGGTTGGCCTCCTTCAAAAATCCTTCGTCATTGTTAATGTCGGTATATACCGTATCTAACACCTCAAGGTCGCACGCTCTCGCCGCCATGGCAATCATTCCTCTGGCCGTAAACAACTCTTCTCCCGAAATCGATCTAGATGTTTTCATACTGGTAACAAAGTCTTCGGCGCTTAATGCCATCGCAACCAACCGATCGGTTTTATACTTAGTTTTTGCAATTTCAAAGCTGTTCATTACTCCCAGAGCCGTTTCAATTGCTACCATAATTTTGGTCGAACCTTCTTCTCTTCCGCATTGCTTTTCAATTTGTGATATATAATCAGAAGCCGTTATTACATCTTCCGGATGCTCTGTCATGGGGATTCTTACCATGTCCACTCCTGCACTCACCACTGCAGCTAAATCTTGCTCCCAAAATTTAGTTGTCAATGCGTTAATTCGAACTACTGTTTCGATTTCTAATTCTTGATAAATATCCTTTAAAGCTTTTAGCATATTATGTATCAATATTCTAGCTGCGTCTTTTTCACTCATCGCTATCGCATCTTCTAAATCAAACATCACCGAATCTGGTTTATAAATATGAACATCTCTAATTAGCCCCGGATTGTTTGCTGGTAAAAATAACATCGAACGTCTTAGCTTCATTTGATTCCCCCCCTTAAAACCATTTATACGTACTAGTTTTAGCACTACGATATATTGCGGTTTGCACTCTGCTTATTATTACCGCGTCTATTGCCCCTTTGTCGTTAGCAAAAACTTTGGCATCTGCAACTCCAAGATTTTTTATCGTCTCCAAAATTACTGCCTCTATTTGCTCTCCAAATTGAGCCATCACTGCACTCTGTAGGTCCAATTTGATTCCCGATCCCGCTTTGGCTGGTTCAATAATAATTTGTATGTCACTCGATTCTAAAGTTCCTGCTGCAGCAGTTTCTTGCAGTTTCATTGCTTCCATAACCTAACACCTCCAATATTTTAATTAACTCATCCCTATATAAAAAACTAGAGATGAGGCATTTTGATCTTATCTATAAATCTTATCTATAAAAAGCGACGCCATCCATGATGTATCTCGCAGTTCTGTAGCCATATACCCACGGTACTTCAATTTCGTTGTTTGAATTTATAACGCATTCCACGCCGTTTTGCATCAACCCACCCGGATGCGCTATCGTAATGCTTGCAGGATCAAATCCTTTTCGTACCACTTTATTTACAACAGATCCCTCGATATTTGCAGCTGTAGCAGTACAGAGCGCTCCAGTTAGTGCATATGTTTTGTGAGTTAATTGCATAGACATCATTCTTCCTAAAATATCCATGCTCTCTGCCTTAATTTCTTCTCCCTGAGATGTTACATAGTCTGCCGCTTCAGAAACAATAGTCAGCTTTGGCACTCCCGGACTTTTCTCAGCCGATTCTTTATAATCTGCAATAAACCCAAGCTTTACTGCCGCCACTCCTCTTATAGTTTCTAAAAGATTTAGCATTGCTGGATCTTTGTCTATATCTGCTGGAAGCTCTGTTCCTTTTAATCCAACATCAGATGCTTTGATAAAGACCAACGGATTTGAAGAGTCTACCAACGATACTTCTACTGGCTTATAGTTTGGTATTTCCAAAGTATCTACCGCATTGCCAGTCGGAAGGAGTTTTCCGGTCATAGACCCCGCAGGATCTTTAAACGCCAACTTTACAACGCTAGATGATCCCGGAACTCCGGCTATTTGAAAGTCTCCCTCATAGCTTACTTCTTTATTTGGCGTTTGCACATGAGAGTAAATCACTTTGTTGGTATTGGTGTTATATATACGCACGACAGTCTCGCCGTCTACCGGATCTACCAAACCCTTTTCTATTGCATATGGACCTACTGCAGAAGAAATATTTCCACAATTTCCCTTATATGATATCAAAGCTTTGTCGATCGATACTTGCGCAAATGTATAATTAACGTCCCAATCCGGGTTGTCTGATTTTGATATTATAGCAACCTTGCTAGTGGTAGACGTCGCTCCGCCTAATCCATCTATTTGCAATTTATCTGGGCTTCCCATCAGCGATAGTAAGATTCCGTCCCAAAGCTCTTTATCTTTTGGCAACTTATCTTCCAAAATAAATACACCCTTACTTGTTCCGCCTCTAAAAATTACACATTCGATTTTATTCATATTTAATACTCCTCCATTTTTTATAAATATTTTTGATCCCTCACCAGTAGCAGCGAGGGATTTGATATATTAAACGTTCTTATAAAAATTAATCAACGAACCTTCTAGTAGTACTTCTTTCTCTTCTGGTGCTATATCATTTAAATATAATTTTATCGTTTTAGTTGTGCCGTCTTCACTAATAACTATTGCGTCGCTTGTTTTCACATTGTTTTGCAGCTGAGTTCTGATATCTTTGATGTATATATAGTCATTTCTATTTAGCTGATCCATAACACTCTTATCTGCTGTAAACGGCAAGATTCCCCAGTTTACTAAGTTTGAACGGTAACGCTTAGTGGCATATTCAACCGCAATGTTGGCAAGCCCGCCCAATACCTTCTGGCAAGATGCTGCTTGCTCACGTGCCGAGCCGTCGCCTGGCTTTACTGCATATACTACACTGCCAAATCCTGTATTTTTCACGAATGTTGACATATCTTTTTCTGGTGCAACTTTCGATATTAGCTCGATCAATTCACTTGTTAGCGTCGTTTTGGAATTTTTCTCGACCAATCTTCTTTCTTCTTCGAGTTCTAGCATTTCTTTTGCAGTACTAACGTATTGTGGATCACGTCTAGATAATGTAAATTCAGACATCTTCTTAGGATTAGATCGATACGTCGATGCGTCACCAGATGGTATCAACTCATCGGTTGTTGTAACATCATCTTTTATTACTGATGCGACTTTTAATAGAATGTCATCTTTTAGCGCTACCATTTCTGGCCACTCTGTAATATTTGGTCCAAGTTTTAAGGCTTCCTTTGCTTGTGGAGATTGAAATCCATTATATACACGTTTGTATGGAAGTGGATCAAAAGTATAAGTTACTTCTGGCTCGGTAAAATCAAGTTCTGTTGCAGCAGTCAATCTTCCGCCATTCAATGCTGTTGCAGCTATGCTTCGCGCATCCATCAATGCGACCGACGCCAATTGTCCATCGCCAGGCTTAGATCCTTCACGATTTGGGAAGTTTCTGGTTGTATGCCTAATAGACAACGAGTCATGAGCCGGAACATCTCCTGCGCCAAAACATGGRCCACAAAACGCAGGTTTAATGATTGCTCCTGATTGTGTCAAAGCTTTTGCGCTTCCGTCGTCTAACATTTTTGAATATATTGGAGTACTCGCTGGATAAATATTTAATGCAAAATACTCGCTTGTCAATTCGCATCCTTGTAATATTTGTTTCGCTGCTTGTATATTTTC
Organism: Candidatus Epulonipiscium viviparus; assembly: GCF_000171335.1. Lineage (GTDB taxonomy): Bacteria > Bacillota > Clostridia > Lachnospirales > Cellulosilyticaceae > Epulonipiscioides > Epulonipiscioides viviparus. The sequence continues at coordinate 77,482 of NZ_ABEQ01000001.3, read as the reverse complement.
ATACATTCCACCTGCGCAGCCCGCAATTTCTGCCTGATCAACATACAAATGACCATCTTTTACTTTTGAGCGTAAGTTTAATTTTAAGTTTGGATTACTAATTTGCTTCTGCGCGGCTTTTTCAGTTTTCTCCAATATCTCATCTAAATTTTCTTGCAGCTCTTTAATTGTATACGCATTGCTCGGGTGAAATGGCAGTGCGATCATACACTCCACTTTTGATAAATCGATGTGTACCATTCCGTCATATAGGGCAACATTTTGAGGCTTTAGCTCTTTATACTCTTCTGGTCTTTGATGTATCTGATAATACTCTTGCACCTTTTCATCGGTGATCCATATAGAAGATAAGCAAGTTGTCTCCGTTGTCATAATGTCGATGCCATTTCTAAAGTCCATTGACAGCCCATTCACTCCTGGCCCTACAAATTCCATAACCTTATTTTTTAGGAACCCATTTGCAAAGACCTCTCGAATAATAGCTAGCGATACGTCTTGTGGACCTACACCTGGTCGCAGCTTGCCTTCTAAATATATCATTATAACTTCCGGAGATTTCATATCATAGGTATTGCTTAGTAGTTGCTTTACGACCTCTCCGCCGCCTTCGCCAATACCCATGCATCCTAAAGCGCCGTATCTCGTGTGGCTATCAGTTCCCAAAACCATTTTTCCACATCCTGCCATCATCTCACGCATATATTGATGAATAACCGCTTGATTGGCTGGCACCGATATTCCGCCATACTTCTTTGCTGCAGTTAAGCCAAATACGTGGTCGTCATCATTGAGTGTACCGCCAACGGCACATAAGCTATTATGGCAATTTGTCAATACGTATGGCACTGGAAATTTTTCTAAGCCGCTTGCTTTTGCCGTTTGAATTACCCCTACATACGTTAAGTCATGTGATGTTAAAGAATCAAACTTCAGTTTTAGGTTATCTGCAGTTCCCGACTCATTATGTGTCGCAAATATTTCGGCTGTCATTGTACCCGCTTTTGCTTGCTCGGGTGTAATGTTGCGTTCATTATTTTCAGAATCCAAAATCACTTTGTGATTATCATATAGCCATACTTTCTCATTTTTCAATGTTACCACTATTAATCATCTCCTTAATTATTAACCTATAATAGAATAAATTCCAAGCCAAGCCAAAACTACATTTAAGATTGAGATACCAACTGCAATCACGCATAATTTACCGAATATTTTATTTAATTCATTTTCTGAGCTATTAGTTGCTGTTGCATACGCTGCCAAGATTAGTCCGCCACCTGTTGATGCTGGAGAAAAAGCTGATGAGAATGATCCTGATGCGACACAGCTTGCGAGTTCTGTAAAGCTTAAACTTGGGAACTCTTGCACGATGCCTGTTAATGTTGGATACATTGTTGGCAACACAACGCCCGATGTTGAGCTTACGCTAGATAGCAATGAGCTAACTCCGGCAATAATTGGTGTTGCAGTATTTTCGGTCATAATAGATAGAAGTGCTTCTGTTAATAACGCTACTCCGCCCAATTGATTTACAAGATTCATCAACAAGCCAACACCGCAAATTAGCATCAATGTGCCCCAAGGTACTTTTGCCAACGCGCTTTTTTCTTTACAAATTCCCATAAAGCTAAGTATGGCAGCAACAAAGAATGATGCCAAACCAACATCAATGCCCAAGAATAATACCATAGATACCATAACTACCATACCGATAATTGTTATAATTTGTGGTCTAGTAAACGCTTCGAGATCTTCCATTTTTAATACTTTAGCGGTAGTCGCTTTATCTGATTTTCTAAATATCAATGCGAAAGTTATAAAGCAAACAACACCCCATAATATTACGTTTAAAAAGACTCCCATTTCGAATCCCGAAAACCCCGCAGCTTCTCCGAGGTTGGTACTGATAATCCCAGCAGGAGTGATAGGAGAAAGACCGAATCCGTTAGTTGCAGCTTTGGTTACCAAGGCATAAAATATTGGATTTTTTCCCATATATACTGCAATGGTGATTGCAACAACAGTCATCAAGGCACCCATCGAAATATTTCCTGGCCCTATTGCAGTAAAGAATCCCGACGTTAAAAATAATATGATAGGGACCAAAAAGCTTTTGTTTCCTACCAGCGCCAACGTTTTCTTTACCAGGAGCTCTATCGTCCCATTTACTTGTGCAATACCAAATAGGTACGTAACTCCCACTAGCTGAGTAAATAGTTTTGCATCAAACCCCGCATATACCTGAGAACTTGAAAAGCCAGCTAATTGAGCCAATACGATCGACATACCGATTGCCAARAGRCCGATATTCATTTTYTTGAGGAAGCCGACTGTAATTGTTACTACCAAAAATACTAGCGATATAATATCAAAATATTCTGCCATACTCTTTCTCCATTCTGCCACAATTTAGTGGACTAAATTTATTTATTTTTGTAAAAATAAAATTAAAATACCTATTCTTATTTATTGAAAACATCTCATAAATTATCTCAAGAACTATATTTAATTGACAATAATATTCAATATAGTTATAATCTTAGATAAAATACTATTTTTAGAGGTGTGCTATGGATTTTAAAGAATTAAATTATGTACTCGCTGTTGCAAAGTTTCAAAACATCACAAAAGCTTCTCAATATCTGTTTATATCTCAACCATCGCTCAGTAAATATATAAAGAATCTCGAAGAGTCGTTAGGAACAAAACTCTTTAATAGATTAGGTAATCGTTTTACTCTCACTTATGCTGGTGAATATTACATTGAAAGCGCGAAAGAAATTATTTCTATCAAAAATCGATTAGATCAACAATTGGTCGATATCGCATTGTTCGATAAAGGTAAATTGAATATTGGCATCCCACCTACTAGAGGGTCATATCTATTTCCATTGATTTTGCCAATTTTTAACCAAAAGTATCCTAATGTTGAGATTAATACTAGTGATAACACAACCAAGCAGCTAGAAAATGCGTTAATATCTGGCGAACTCGATATTGCAGTACTTACCACTCCTATTACTAATCCATTTATAGAATACGAATTCATAAAACCTGATTATATTACTCTAGTGATTAGTGCCGACCATGTACACGCTGATAAAGGCGTACTGTCTTCTAAGTTTAAATATCCGTGGATAGATATYAATTATTTTAATGAGGACCCTTTTATACTTGCCTCAAATACTCAGCGAATTGGTCAAATTGCGTTTAAAACTCTCAATTCACTTAATTTTAACCCTATAACTATTTATCATATAGAAAACTTCATCACTACCCTAAACCTAGTAGATGTCAATAGTGGAGTTTGCTTTATGTCTGAATTTCATCTAAAACATTTATCAAAGGGGAATTTAGTTCAATTTTCTGTGGGTACAAAGGATTTATCTTATGATGTGGTAGTAGCGTATCGAAAGGGATCATATTTATCTGCACATACTCGAGAGATTATCAATATAATTAAAGAAGTATTATAACTTTGGCATTTGTGCACTATGATATAGCAATATAATTATGAATTTAGAACAATAGCATATTGACTGTTTTTATTTAATCTTTATATTTAGAATAGTAGATAGACGTCGTTTCTTTCTCCTACCATTATAATACCATTTTGCACATCTAAATGCCAATACTAAAATACTATATGAAGTATAACTTAAAGCTATAGCAATTTCTCGCATTAATAATAATTAATTTTTAATTTTTATATTGACTTACATATAAATAAAATATATTTTACTGCATTCCCAAAATAATTTTGTGCAAATATATCTTTTTCAAAAAATAAATACGCTTACATCAAGCATTGCTATATATAGACATACCCCCTGTTCAATTTATAATACAAAAAGCCAATCTACAATCTTTTGTGTTAAAATAATATATTTACAATATATTTATACAGTACCAAAAAATATTGGAAGAGGTGATATTATGAATCGTAAATTTATAGATAAAAAATTATTAACTACTGTTGTAGCTTTATTTATAGGTATAATGATCATAGTTCAAGTAATGATTCACATTTGGGATACACAGACAGTTAAATCGATAAGCAAAATGTATGTAGATGATCTCATAGACAAATAYCAGCAAGATTTACAAGTACTTAGTTATGCAAACCATCTAGTGGCCTCTAATGATACCGTCCAAAATTTATTTATCACAAATAATGAGGATACGATTTCTGCCACAAAGATTCTAGAATATTGGTTGGGCCTTCAAAATATAAATAATTTTTTAACTAATATGGGATTAACGGCCCAAATTTCTGTTTATACTTTAAACCAAGCAGAGCCGATTACACACGATAACATTATAATGGGAAAATCTTTGCACGACGCTCCCTGGTTCAACGAGTACTACACTAGATCACCACAATATACGACGCCGCTATATATGAATAATCAACATACTATGTTTAGTATTGTATCCAATGTCTACGATAAAAACAATAATATTCTCGGTGCAGTATCAATCGACATTACATTAGCAGATATGCTAGAATACTTTGTGGAACATTTTCATCTGGGATCTTTAGAKTTGTATCTCCAACATGACTATGGAATAACTRCAACAGCAGGCATAGAATCAACTAATATTCCCACTCATTCTATTACTCACTACATATACGAATAYACTCAAACAATTAGCAAGGAGAAATTGATATTTATAATAGATAAATCATCCGTTCGAAATACCACTTATGTGGAACGATCTCAATTKGATATTATATTTGGGACCAGTTCTTTTGCTATTATTATATCGATGTTGGTTCTTATTACTATAAAGGTAATCTTACATCCTGTGGCAGCTTCTATTAACAATGTAAGAAACATTCTTTTAGAGTTGGGAGATACTTCAGAGCATAACTTTGGGATTAGCTACATAAATGACTTGACAGTAGTTATGGAAAAAACTGTATCAACAAAAATTAAAGAATTGCTATTTTATGATRRCCTAACGAAATTGCCCAATAGGCAACATTTCAACAAACATATTACCAAAATATTGAATCAAGATAGACAATTCGCATTAATCGTATTGGAAATTAGAGATTTTAAATCTATACATGACGGCAATATAGAAGGAAAAGGAGATATCATTTTAGTTGAAATAGCTCGACGATTTAAACATTTTAGTAATCATAAAAATGTACAAATTACACGTTTTGGAGAGGAAAAATTCATTTTAATTTTGCAAGAAATATATACCGAATCAGAAGTTATAACTTTTTATCATGCACTAACAGATTACTTTGCACAATATCCGATCAATATCATTCATAAATCTATTAATATACTCTTTGATTCGATAGGGATTATATGTCCGCAACATGCCAGTARCAAAGATGAGCTGTTTAGTAAGATAAGCATTATGTCTAACCAAGCCAAAGAACTAGCAATCAATGATATTGTCATGTTTGATCCATTAGTATATCAAAATTCACTCAGAGAAGATATTATTAGGAATATTTTGAAAGTATCTATAACAAATAACGAATTCTTCTTAAACTATCAACCAATTATAGATAAAAATAAGGTTATTAAAAAAGCTGAAGCACTYGTTAGGTGGAAAARYKCTTTACTTGGATTTGTATATCCAGACCAATTTATTCACATTACAGAACAAACAGAATTGATTATTGACCTAGGATATTGGATTATAGAACGAGTTTCGAAAGATATGCAAGAAMTGTATTCAGCAAACAATAAAATACAAATCTCTATCAATGTTTCTCCTATACAAATTAGAATGCCTGATTTTGTGTCTAATGCAAAGGACATTTTGGATCGTTATAACATACATTATTCTGACATATGCTTTGAAATCACAGAATCCGCATTGCTACAAACCAAGGCAACGGTAAATGAAAATATTGTCACAGATAATATAGAAAAGTTGCAAGCCATGGGCATCCGCATTGCTATGGATGACTTTGGTACTGGGTATTCATCTTTTAACTACCTAAATGAATATAACTTTGACATACTCAAATTAGATAAATTGTTTGTCAATAAAACTACTACTAAGCAATATGAAATTATCAATTCTATCAAAAATATTTCAGATATATTAAACATGGAAATGGTTATAGAAGGGGTAGAGACACAAGAACAATTTGATATAGTAAAAAACTATGGCTTAGTTCAAGGGTACTATTTTTCAAAGCCAATTGAATGGGACGCACTGCAACTACTATTACAACAAGAGTAATACAAAAAGAGGTTACCGCATCCACTGCTGTAACCTCTTCTTCTTATTATTTGCGAGAATTATATAAAATATTTAACGCCTGCTCTTTGGTCACAGCTTCTTTCATCTGCGGATTTGCTAACGTTCGATGAATAGAAAGTGTTGCCAAAGTTTCTATTTGCTCATCAGTTGGACTGATCCCTAACTCTTTGAGACTAATTGGCATTTTGATCTCCTTAAAGAAGTCTTCCATTGCTATAATTCCAAGAAGAGATGTTTGCTCTTGCGTTGCTTGCTCTTCTATTCCAAACACCCGAATAGCAAACTGAGAAAATCTATCCTTCAAAATTGGTAGCATCTCGCGTGCCCAGGTCCCCCAAATAGCCGTGATCCCGGCACCATGAGTTACGTCAAACATCCCTCCAAGCTCGTGCTCTATCATATGAACCGGAAAATCCACTTCATCTATCCCGCAGCCTGTTAAGCCGTTATGAGATAAGCTGGCCGCCCACATAACTTCCCATCTCGCCTTTTTGTTATGCGGTTCCTTTGCAAGAATTTTAGCATTGGCTATTACTGTACGCATCAACCCTTCGCTTATTTGATCGGTAAGATCTAAGTTATTATGCGAACTGATATATCTTTCAAATGTATGCATAATTATATCCGCACAACCGCTTGCTGTTTGATATGCAGGCAAAGACAATGTTATGTCTGGATTCATAATTGCAAAGCGACACGCAACGCTTGGATGCCCGCAATCTCTCTTTAATAAACTTTCGTCATGCGTTATAACAAGCCCCGTACTCATTTCGCTTCCAGCTGCTGCTATAGTTAAAATACACGATACCGGAACGCAATCTGTTGGATTTGCTTTTTTGATAAAGAAGTCCCAAACATCTCCCTCATAACATAAGCCAAGTCCTATTGCTTTTGCCGTATCAATTGAAGATCCCCCTCCTATTGCCAGCAGATAGTCAACTTTCTCGGCCTTTGCAAGTTCTATTCCTTCATAAACTTTAGACAACCTCGGATTTGGCACAATTCCAGTTAGCTCTACAACCTTAATTCCAGCGGCTTCTATATTTTTTCTAACTCGAGTTACTAGCTCACCCAAAACTTTAACTTCATATCCAAAGTGAACTAGCATAACAGATTTGGCACCCGCTTCTTGTAAAAGTGCTCCTGTCGACAGTTCTGCATCTGTTCCGAAAATAACTTTTGTTGGCGCGTAATAAACAAAATTGTTTAACATAATTCCTCCAGTTACTTAAAATTTTTTACCCAAATATTCTAACCTGCTATCTAGATTTTTGTCAATATAATTATGTCGCATTGGCATGATAACATTAAAACTGTTTCATAGCTTCTGCGACGCCATCCTTAAGCATTGCTTGTAAATATGCTAATACATCGGCTTCGAAATCGTCTGCAAGATCGACTTCCCAAAAATTAGCTAGCGTTTCGTGAACTACGACTTCTATCGTATTATTTTTCCAAATATTAGCAAAAAGCTCTAGTACGGCTATATCATCCTTAATTTTATATGACTCTCCATTATCTCTATATCCTACATAGTCACCGTTTTGCTGTTCTACTTTATAGAAACGAATAAACCCAGCGATAGCAAATGCAAAGTGTTTTGGACATGTTCCAAACTTATTTATATAATCAACTATAGTCGGAATACAACGAGCTCCAAATTTCGATGAATTGTTTAGTGTAATATCTATGAGGTTGTGAACAATATGCGGATTGTTAAATCTCTCTAATACCGAATCTGCAAAGCTTCGTAGCTCTTCTTGAGACATATCTGTTGCAGGAATTATTTCATCGTTAATTAAATCTTTTTCAAACCCACCAAATTGAGTATCTCTAAAAAATTCTAACACTGTATTAAATCCTGCCAAAAATGCCAATGGCACTACGGCTGTATGGCTTCCATTTAAAATGCGCACCTTACGTTTTTTATACGGCGTTACATCGTCTGTCCACAGTACATTTGCAGCAGTTTCGTGAATAGGCAACCTGTTTTTATATTTTGAATCTGCCTCTATCACCCACAAATTAAAGGCTTCGCAAGCCACTACTGCCTTGTCTTCATAGCCAAGTTTTTCGGTGATTGAATCAATTTCCAGACGCGGATATCCCGGAACTATGCGGTCTACCAATGTGCTGGCAAACTCATTATGCTTTTCTATCCACTCAACAAACTCTTCTTCGAGGCCCCACTCTTTAGCATATCGAATTACAATCTGCTTTAACTTTTCACCATTGTTGTCGATCAACTCAACAGGCAACAACAACATCCCTTTGTCGGGATCACCTGCGAAATGTTTGTATCTATAATATAAAAATGCGCATACTTTTGCCGGAAACGATTTTGGTGGCGCATCTGCTAATGTGTCTTCTGGTACATACGCAATTCCAGACTCTGTAGTGTTCGATATTATTACATCGAGATCTGGGTTTTGCGCTAGTTGCGAAAAGGCATCATAATCTTCGTAGGGATTAATCACTCGTGATATTGAGTGTATCGTCTGAAGCTGTTCTGTTGCTCCTTGGAGTAATACATTATATAAGCAATTTTGGCTGTTTAGCAAATCTCCCAAACCTTTTGCTATAGGCTGACAAACTACAATTCTACCCTGATATACGCCTTGCTCATTTGCCAACTCAACCATCCAATCTGCAAATGCTCTTAGAAAATTTCCTTCACCAAATTGTAAAATTCTTTCTGGATAACTAGTAAACTTCTTTACTACTGCCTCTTTAATATTCATATAATTCCTCCTATATCTGGTAATACCACCTAATAATTTCACGATTAATATAGCATCAGGTCTAATAAAAGTCAACGCGCTATTTCTAATAAAATAAAACGATAAATATATTATGTTGTATGCTATATTTTTAAAATTAGGTACATTTTACCATAAAATCAACAAATTATTTGGCAAAAAATTGTTAAAAATCAATATTGAAATTATATTTTTTATTTGATATACTTTTCGCTAATTGGTAGTACCACCACAAAAAACTATTTTCAAAAAAATTATTTTCAAGGAGAGATATTTTATGAATTTAAAAGGGATTACTTGGGCCCATACCAGAGGAAAGCTTCCTGTTCTTGCAACTGCGCAACGTTATATGGAGCTGCATCCAGAAGTAACTATAAGCTGGGACGCACGATCTCTAAAAGAATTTGGAGATGCTCCGATAGATAAGCTTGCGCATAAATACGATCTAATAATTTTGGATCACCCTTGGATGGGCTTTGCAAATGATACGAAAGTGTTGTTGCCGTTAGAAAATTATTTAGATGCTCCATTTTTAGAAGATCAGAAAATAAATTCGGTTGGCAAATCGTTTGAAAGCTATTTATACAATGGGCATCAGTTTGCATTGGCCATCGATGCGGCATGTCCGATWGCATTCTATTCTGCCGACAAGCTTGCTGCCGATGCTGATGCCAAAGTTCCTGCAACTTGGGCCGACGTTATAGCATTAGCACAACGTGGCAAGGTTTATTGCGGTGGMAACGGAACCAGCATTTTGATGCAGTTTTATATGCTTATGGCAACCAAAACAGATGCTCAGATATTTACTATTGCCGACGAAATCGCTCCTTATGATATTATGAAAGAAAGCTTGATCGAAGTTAAGGAATTGTTTAGCTATTTGCCAGACAGTGTATTTTCCAAAAATCCGATTGGTGTCTACGAAGTTCTTGCCGACCCAGCAACCGAGCAATACTATTGCCCTTGCGATTTTGGATACTCTAACTATTCTCGAAGAGGGTATAGCACCAGTAAGATCATTGCGACCGATGTTGTAACATACAAAGGCAAGATGCTGAAAACTACTTTAGGTGGCGCCGGATTTGCAATATCCGCGAAATGTAAAAATATCGACCTGGCAATAGACTATATGAAATTTACGGCTTCTGCTGCAAYTCAAAAAACCATATATTCAGAAARCGGWGGGCAACCGGGTCATAGAGCTGCCTGGTTAGATGCAGCAACCAATAGTATTACTTCAAATTTCTTTGCTAATACACTCAAAACGCTAGATAATGCTTATTTACGACCTAGATATAACGGCTATTTGGGATTTCAAGAAACCGCAGGGCCGATGATTCGCGAGTGGATTATGAAAGGAACTAACGTCGATAAATTAATCAGTAAATTACAACATCTCTATGCTCAAAGTAAAAATTAGGAGGAAACTATGAAACCATTAGAAGGATTGATCGTGCTAGACTTTGCTCAATATTTAGCAGGGCCTTCTGCAGCATTGAGACTGGCAGATTTGGGTGCCCGAGTTATAAAGGTGGAGCGTCCCCAAGGCGGAGACAATGGCAGGCGATTGGTGTTTAAAAATTTAATTTCAGATAACGATGGAGTTTTGTTTCACACCATCAACCGTAACAAGGAAAGCTTTACTGCAGATTTAAAAGATCCGGCCGACTTAACTGCGGTTAAAGAGTTGATCAAGCAAGCTGACATTTTGATCGAAAACTTTAGACCCGGAATTATGGATAAATTGGGCTTGGGATATGAAGATGTCAAAAAAATTAACAGCAAAATTGTGTATGGCACTGTCTCTGGATACGGTCTAGACGGTCCTTGGGTTAAGCGTCCTGGTCAGGATTTGATGATTCAGTCGCTTTCAGGGCTTACTCTATTAAATGGAAATCAAGACGACTTGCCAACGCCAATCGCTCTTGCTATGGCAGACACTTATGCAGGCATTCATTTGGTTCAAGGAATTTTGGCTTGCATATATAGAAGGTTTAAAACTGGAGAAGGTGGTAGAGTATCCGTCAGCTTGCTAGAGTCTATGTTAGATTTACAGTTTGAGTTTATTGCAACATATATTAACGACGATCACACATTGCCAACTCGCGCAAAAGTCAATAATGCTCATGTATATCTGCCCGCACCATATGGAATTTACGCAACTCAAGACAGCTTCATCGCACTAGCTATGGGCTCGTTGCCAGATCTTGGTGAAATATTGGACATTCCAGCATTGGCAGACTACGCAGATGACGCAAGCGCCTTTGCACAGCGAGATAAAATTAAGCAACTGATCCAAGCAACGTTGACACAAGATACTACTGAAAATTGGCTAGCAAAATTAAAATCAAAAAATTATTGGGCATCTGAAGTATTAAATTGGAAAGAGCTGATTGATCGCCCTGGATTTAAGTCTTTGGATATGCTAGTTCATGTTGGCAGACCTGGTCACAGAGATATCATCACCACTCGATGCCCGATCCGAATTGACGGCGAAATATATAAATCGAACAAATGGGCTCCGGCTTTGGGTGAGGATACGCAAAAAATCATGCAAGAGTTTAAGATAACGAAGGGAGATGCAAATTAGATGGGTCCATTAGAAGGAGTAAAAGTATTAGATTTATGCCAATTTTTGGCAGGGCCTTCTGCAGCATTAAGACTTGCAGACCTGGGTGCTGATGTTATAAAAGTAGAACAACCCGCCGGTGATATATGCAGAACTTTATACTCATCAAATCTTGTGATAGACGGTGACAGTACTCTGTTTCATGTAATCAATCGCAACAAGGATGACGTATCGGTCGATTTAAAATCAGATTTAGGGCAACAACAATTACGGGAGTTGGTTGCAACAGCCGATGTGATGCTAATCAATTTTAGACCCCACGTTGCCAAAAAGTTAGGCATCGACTATAAATCTATATCAGAAATTAACCCGGGTATTGTATATGCGGAAATCACAGGATTTGGTCACGAAGGTGAATGGGCATCGGACCCGGGTCAAGACTTACTAGTGCAATCGCTATCTGGAATAGCTATGGCAAACGGAAATCGTGACAAGCCTCCAACTCCAGCAGGAATCTCGATTGCCGACTTAGTGAGCGGGCAACATTTGGTTCAGGGAGTGCTTGCTGGACTCATTCGCAAAGAAGCAACCGGAGCTGGTGCATTTGTTCAGGTTAGCATGATCGAATCGATGATGGATTTACAGTTCGAAGGATTCACAACATTTTTAAATGATGGCAATGAAATTCCTCAACGTAGCGCCATTAGTAATGCCAACTTCTATACCAACGCGCCATATGGCATCTACTCCACCAAAGATTGGTATATCACATTAGCGATTGCGCCGATCCCGCTTTTGGGAGAATTACTAGGATGCGCTCAACTAACTGAATACACTGATGCGACAACCTGGTCTACCAAACGTGACGAAATCAAGGCAATATTAGCACAGCATCTGCTAACGAATACTACGCAGCATTGGCTGGATATATTGCAGCAACACGATATATGGTGCTCGAATATCTACAATTGGGATATGCTGCTAGAAACCGAAGCCTTTAAGCATCTGGATATGTTGCAAGAAATTCGACTGCAGAGCGGCAAAAAGATGACGGTGCTCCGATGTCCGATTAGCATTGATGGGCAAAAGTTTTTCTCTGACAAACCGTCTCCAAAGATAGGGCAAGATAACGATAAATATTTCAAAAAGGAGAGTTAATTATGATCAAGGATATATTTTTTGAGGATTTTGAAATTGGCCATGTGAGAGAAGGTGGCTCACGCACAATGACAGAAACGGACTTTGTTGTTCACGCGGGGCATACAGGCGATTTTTATCCACATCATGTTGATGCTGAATTTTGCAAAACTACAGAATTTGGCCAAAGAATTGCGCACGGAACCATGATCTTTAGCATCGGAATGGGCCTTCAATGTGGAGATATCAATCCACGCGCATTCACTTACGGCTACGACAGAATGAGATTTATTAAACCTGTATTTATTAACGATACCATCAAAACTGTTGTAAAAATTGTAGAGAAACGAGACAATCCCAAAAATGCATCACGCGGCTTTGTGACAGAAAAAATAGAGGTTACCAATCAAAACGATGAGTTAGTGTTGGTGTGTGAGCATATTATTAGTGTTGAAAAACGAGCTTAGAGAGGAGTAACTGCAATGAAAGAGGTAATGATGCGAGGAGCTTTTGATGTTGCAATAGTGGAGGGCGAAAAACCTGTTGCAAAAGAAGGAGAGGCGTTGCTTAAAATTTTGTATGGCGGGATATGYGGAAGCGACCTAAGTAGCTACCGAGGAACTATGAAATATATTAACTATCCAACAATTCCAGGACATGAATTTTCAGCTGAGATTGTAGAAATAGGCGAAAACGACAAAGGATTAACTGCAGGAACATTGGTAACAGCGATCCCTTATTTCAACTGTGGCCATTGCTACTCTTGCAAGAAAGGCTTGGTCAATTGTTGCGCAACCAACCAAACGATGGGTATTCATAGGCAAGGCGCATTTGCAGAGTATATTACTTTGTCGACCGAACGTCTTTTTGCCGGCAACGGATTATCAGCCAAAACTTTAGCATTGGTAGAACCATTTTGTATCAGCTATCACGGAATTAAAAAAGCAAACATCACAAAAGGAGATAAAGTTCTCGTTGTTGGTGCGGGCACAATCGGAGTTCTTGCCGCAGTTGCCGCGTTGGCAAAGGATGCCGAAGTAACTATATGCGATATTTCAGATAGCAAAGTTGAGTACGCAAAACGCTTTGGAGTTCAGCACACGATATGCAACACTARCCCCGAGGCGTTTGCAGCAGCAGTTGAACGCATAACTGGTGGAGACGGATATGATATTGTAGTAGAAGCAGTTGGATTGCCATCTACWTTTCAAAATTGTATGGATGCTGTCGCTTTTGGCGGAAAGATGATTCAACTTGGCGTTGGCAAGCAAAACGTAGATCTATTTTTTACCACCATTCAGCAAAAAGAGCTTACTATATTGGGTTCTCGAAATGCTAGACGCGAAGACTTTGCAGAAGCAATCGAGATTTTATCTAGCGGCAAACTAAATATCGACGATGTAGTTACCAATATGTATTCTCTCGATGACGCACCTCAGGCATTTGCGGATTTCGATGCCAATGCCGGATCTATGTTAAAAGTTATGATTGAGTTTTAGGAGGAAGATGTCGTGAAAAGATTTGGTCAAATTATTGAGGTAAAATCCGATAAGCTGCAAGACTACAAGTATCATCACAGCCATCCGTGGCCCGAGATTGATGCCATGATCAAGAAATGTAATATTCAAAATTATTCAATATACTATAAGGATGGGTATTTGTTTAGCTATTACGAATATATTGGCGATGACTATGATGCTGATATGGCCAAAATGGCAGCGGACCCAAAAACTCAAGAATGGTGGGCACTAGTTAAGCCGTTTCAAACACCTCTTGAGACGAGAAAAGATGGCGAGTGGTGGGCCGATATGGAAGAAGTTTATCATTTAGATTAGGAAGGGTTCGGCCACGGGGCTGAATATGGTGATATTTATATGCAACAAATTATTGATGCTCATTTTCACATCTTTGATCCAGATCGATTTTGTGTTGAATGGTTAAAAGAAGTGGACATTTTAAATCGTCCTATTTTGCTATCTGAGTTTGAAGCGCTGGCAGAAGGGGATGACTACAAAGTTGTAGGGGCTGTGCACGTGGAACTTGATACTATTGCGGCTCAGAAAAAAGCTGAAAACGATTATTTTGTTCAACTGGCTGCAGATAGATCAGACTTCGTAAAATCAGTTGTCTTATACGCAGATCTGCTAGATCCCGATATGGAGCAATCTCTAGCAGAATATACAAACAAAAACTCGGTCGCAGGAGTTCGATATATATTACATTTTGATAATACACCTGCTAAAACTTGTCTAAACCCAACTTTTATCGAAAACGTAAAGCAACTCGGAAAGATGAACTTGCATTTTGAAGCTTGTATACGTCCTGGAGAATTGGCCGACTTGTATCAATTGGCAAAGCAATGCCCAGAGACACTTATAGTGCTTAACCATATGGGGCTTCCAGATGTTACTGCAAATATAGAAGAAACCGAAAAATGGAAACAAGGCATCAAATTATTGGCGAGTTTGGATAATGTTGTATGCAAAATTTCGGGGTTGTCCAGTAGTGATGTGACGATCATTACCCCATTCGTAGAATATTGCCTAGACCTATTTGGCGAGAAGCGCGTAATGTTTGCTAGCAATTTTCCAGTTTGTAATTTGAGCATCACCTTCGATGACTGGACAAAAGCAATGCTGAAAATTTTTGAAACTAGACCAGCAAAAGATTTATTCTTCTATAAAAATGCGATGAATATTTATCATATTGGAGGGCTCAGTAATGATCAATAATATCAATGAATTGAAGTATGTTCCTGCTATGCCAGCAGACCCCAAGGCGCGACCTATCTATATAGTTGGTGCCGGCGAAATTATCAGCGATGCCCAAGCTCCTGCGTATAATTTGGCAGGGTATCCGATCAAAGGAATCTATAATCGAACGGTTGCCACTGCGCATAAGGTAGCGGCAAAGTTTGGCATCGAAAAAGTTTATGAAAATCTAGACGAAATGATAGCAGATTGCCATGCCAACAACGGTGTATTTGATGTGGCATTGCCCGCAAATTTAACAGCAAGTATTTTGCGTAAATTGCCAGATGGAAGTGGCGTACTCGTTCAAAAGCCTATGGGTGAAAGTATAGAAGAAGCAACGGAAATTTTGGATATTTGTCATGAAAAAAACTTGGTTGCTGGTGTCAATTTTCAATTGAGACAATCTCCGTATATGATCCAGCTTCGAGAATTGCTTAGCAGCGGGATTATTGGAGAGGTATATGATTTAGACTGGCGAGTGGTGACGCTACAACCATGGCATCTGTGGACATTCTTAAACGATAAAGATAGATGCGAAATTAATTATCATAGTATTCATTATATCGATGCTGTTCGCTCGTTGTTAGGAGAGCCCGCAGCTGTATGGTGCAAGACTATGAAAAGTCCGAAGGCAGCTCAGTTATCGCAAACGGCAAGCACCATTATTTTGGACTATGGCGACACATTGCGTGTTAACATCAGTACTAACCATGGGCACGATTATGCACCAGATTATCAAGACTCCTGCTTAAAAATCGAGGGTACCAAAGGTGCCATCCGCCTAACTCTTGGATTAATTTTAGATTATCCTGCTGGTAGACCAGATAAATTGGAATACATCACTGCATCAGAAGGAGTATGGAAAGAAGTGCCTATAATTGGAAGCTGGTTTCCAGAAGCATTCATTGGAACTATGGGAGGGCTTTTGCGTAAATTAGAAGACCCCGCATATGAATATATGAACAGCGTGGATGATGCTTACCAAACAATGCGCGTTGTGGAAGCTTGTTACAAATCTAATAACAGTGGTGGCACTCGCGTRTARCGGCKATATATATTTACTTGTGCCTAACTAGTTCTTGCGATATAATATGGTAAAGTTTTTTGATGGGAAGTGAAAGTTTATGGAAATAACACCAGTAAAAAAAGTAACCATTACAGAACAAATTATGGAACAGCTTGCAACACAGATAATAGACGGCAAATTGGCCGCGGGTGAACAATTACCTACCGAACGTGAATTAGCRGTGGTATTTAATGTAACTAGAAGTAGAGTTCGCGAAGCACTGCGGGCTCTTTCGTTGATCGGAATGATTGTGATAAAGCCAGGCGAGGGCACGTTTGTATCTGATAACAAAGTCCTGATTCCAGATAAAACGATTACGTGGATATATCATAAAGAACTAAACAATGTAGAAGATATTTACGCTGCCAGACAATTGATCGAAACAGATATTTATCTATCTTGTTTTGACAGAGCAAATCGCAAGATCGTGGCACAGATGAGAAAATTGATAAATGARATAGCGGCTGATGGATGGCGAAAAATTAGTTCCGTGGAATTTCTGGAAAATTTAAACAATTTAGATTTATATGTAGGTTCGGAATGCGGCAATGGCATTTATTTCAAGCTAATGCAAACTTTGGTGTTGCTTCGAACCGAGTCTTCTATTAAGATACTAAACTCTAGTGCTGCTAGAAAATCTGCCATAATGCATCGTGAAAAAATCGTCTGTGCATTCGAAGAGGAGAGTCGAGAGTTGTTAGAGCAACGACTAAATGAATTTTTTGAAGACTCACTAAAAAGTATTATCAAAAAGTAGGCAAATAAAAAGGGACCACCCAACGCAGGTGCATCCCTTATTTTTTATTCCCAAATAGACGARAGACTATATTGTAGATTTTGTAAATTTTTTTCTACTTCAGCGTCAGTAGTATCCTCTTGAGATAAAATTGTTTCTAATACCATTTCGATTTCTGCGATAACAGCATTGCCATTTGGAACAACAGGCTTACTAAACATATGCTCGATTAACCCGGGAATTAATGAATTGGAATCGAGATATTCTTCAGAATTGAGTACACTATTTCGAATTGGGAGATATCCTGTTTCGATAGCCCATTCTAGCTGAATTTCTGGACTTGCTAGAAAGTTGACATATTGCAACGCGGCATCTTGCTCACGCTTGCTCGCGGTAGTGAATATAAAAGCATCAGTYCCCTGCTGTATAGCATACTCGTCCGGATATGATGCTGTGGCTAACTCAAATTTCCCAGCAGCATTTTTYTCTATAAATGTCCCTGCAGCAGTTGAGCCAATATACATMGCTAGTTTTTGATCTCCCATAGGCTGAGATAGATATTTGTCAGTCCCTGCTATTCTGAAATAGCCTTCTTTAATACCGTCCAAATAGTAGTGCGCCATTTCCTTCAAAGCTGCCATCTGATCTTCGTTCGGATCAAATGTAACTCCGAGGTAATTTAAGTAGCTATAAAAATAATTGGATAACGAATCAAATCCAGCTCCTGGAATGCCCTTTTTTTCATAAATCTCTTTTGATACGGTCACAAGCT
This sequence comes from Candidatus Epulonipiscium viviparus, assembly GCF_000171335.1. Taxonomy (GTDB): domain Bacteria; phylum Bacillota; class Clostridia; order Lachnospirales; family Cellulosilyticaceae; genus Epulonipiscioides; species Epulonipiscioides viviparus. Next base: position 59,450 of record NZ_ABEQ01000001.3, on the reverse strand, counting down.
CATCAAATGTATCGGGTGGAGTCAATCCTAGTTCATCAAATATAGTTTTATTATACCAAATCACTTCGCTAGATTTAGTAAACGGCATTCCATATAACCCTCCATCTATCATCAGATGCGTTAAAAATTCTGGATTTATATCATTGTAGGAAGCTGTTTTATCGGGCGTATCTGTTATCAACGGCAAAATATCTAAGACTAATCCATCTTGAATAGGGTATAAGAGCCAATCTATGTACGCTTGTGTCATTGTAGGTAAATGATCTGGGCTAATTAGAGTCGACGAAATCGTTGCACTTAACTCGTTGTGATCTGGCTGACTTTCTAATTTCACTATAATTTCGGGATTTGCTGCCATAAATCTATCCGTAAGTTCATTTAATAAGACAGCTTGCTCTCCATTAACAACATGCCAAAATGTAATTTCTACCGGCCCCGTTGCTATTTCTTCRTCCTCCGAGGCTTCGCATCCCACTAACATAAATGTTGCTAATAACAAATATAACAATTTTTTCATATCATAYCACCTTTTCTTYTATTTTAAACCTGTTGCCACTACGCCTTTAATAATTTCGCGTCTAAATATAAAGTATAATATTAAAATAGGTAAAACCGTAATAGTTGCAGCTGCCATTTGCAGATGTATGTCTCGATCACTTTGTATAACAAACGAACTAAGACCATCTGATAGCAATCGCATTTCTGGATCATTGGTTATTAAAATTGGCCATATAAACGAATGCCATTCTTCTATAAAACTTAGTAAGCCTATGGTAAAAATCCCTGGTCGCGCTAATGGAATCAACACTTTGGTAATAAATTTAATATCGGGTACTCCAGTCATCTTGGCTGTGTTATAATACGAATTCGGCATTGACGCTAAAAATTTATTAAGGTAAAAAATATAGAAAACGCTTGCAAACGACGGAAGTACCAATCCTGTGTAAGTATTCATGAGTCCAAGTTGAGCAATGGTTTGATAATTACTAAATACTAYAATTTCATCTGGAATCATCAATAGGGCAATCATAGAAACCATCAATAYTCTTTTACCATAAAAATCCAATTTCACACATGCAAACGTCGCTAAAATTGTAGTAACTAGCATACCCAACGTAGAAACTGTYGCTGTTATAAATGTATTAAAAAAATATCGAAAAAATGATGAATTTTGCAACACTTCTACATAATTCAAAAAGTGTAATTCCTCAGGGATGATTTTCATAGGCTGTGCGATTATTTGTTCAAAGGTCATCCAACTTGTTAGTATCATATATAGAAATGGAAACAACGTAATCAGAGCCATTGTAGTTATAAATATGTATACAATTAAGGTTGTTATTTTATTTAACATTTACTCACCTCTTAGTAATTTTTTTTAGAACCAAATTTTGAATTATGGTAAATATCACTATGATAACAAATAGCACCACGGTCGCTGCCATTCCTTCGCCATATCTATTGGTTACATAAAATTTATCATATATGTAGTATACTGCAGTTATTGCGCTATTTGCTATTCCSGGTTTGCCATTGAAAATTGCGTATACTTCTGTATATATTTTRAAGGCATTAATACAATTGACCGTTAGCAAAAATGTTATCATYGGAACAAGTTGTGGCAAAGTGATATTAAATAGTTTTTCATATCCAGTYGCMCCATACATATCAGCCATTTTATAATATTGTTGATTTATATTTCGAATTCCAGACAACAATATAATTATATTAAACGCTATACTCGACCATATTCCAAATATAATTAGGGTCATTAAGGCAGTATCCGGGTTATCCAAAAAATCWATTGGTCCTATGCCTATACGCCCCAAAAAATGATTAATAACACCATAATCTTCATTAAGCAATACACGAAAAATTACTCCTTCTGCTACTGTACTAGTAACATACGGAATAAAAAATATAACTTCGAAAAACCCCCTCATTTTTACTTTTTCATATAGCATAACAGCAATTAATAAAGCAATAATTATGCCCACCGGCACCACAATAAATGAGTATACCGACGTGTTCCAGACTGCTTTATGAAACTTATCATCTGTTAATACTGTAATATAATTTTGAATTCCATTAAATTTTGGATGTGTGAGCGAACCCTTTTGAAATGAAATTTCTATCGTCCGTAATAATGGAAATATATTAAATATTGTGATAATAATTAAAGCTGGTGCCAAAAATAACCAAGCTTTCAATGAATTTCTTTGTTTTTCTTTGTCTATTTTTTTCATTAATACACCCTTATCCCATCAATCGTGAATATATAAATATTTTTATAATCTATTCCAATTAATATTCTATCTCCTTCTGTTAATTTTGTATTTGTATTAACTATTATTTTAGCAATTTGTTTATTTATCTTAAACGTTAAAACACAGTCTCTTCCCACCAGTTCCTTAAGCATTATCGTTGCGCTAAATATTTCGTCTTCATTTAACAAAAAATATTCTGGACGAATCCCTATCAAATAATCTTCTTCTTCTAATTTACGTCGAAATTTTTCGGGTATCAATTTATCTATAGAGATGTTAAAATCTGGTGTAATCAATTCTGATCCTTGCTTTCTCATTATAAATAAGTTTATTGGTGGGTTGCCCATAAATTTTGCAACAAATAAGCTTTCTGGTTCTAAATATAAATTTTGTGGATCATCAAATTGAGCAATAGTTCCATTTTCCATCAATGCAATTCGATCGCTAATTGAGAGCGCTTCTTCTTGATCGTGTGTTACAAATATAGTTGTGATATTCATATTTTTTACTAAACTTCTAATTTCTTCTCTTATTTTTATTCGCAGTTTTGCATCTAAATTATTTAAAGGCTCGTCTAACAATAAAATTTTAGGTTTTTGAATCAAGGCAGCTGCTATTGCCACTCTTTGTTGTTGTCCACCAGATAACTTTGACGGACGCTTATGTTCTAATGCTTCTATATTTGTAATTTCCATATATTCATGTGCACATTTTCTTGCTTCTTCTTCGGAAACTTTATTTTTACCAACTCTTAAAGGAAACATAATATTTTCTAATACTGTCATGTGTGGGTATAGAGCATAATTTTGAAATACTAAGGCTATATTTCTATCTTTCGGATGTGTATTGAGGATAGATTTTCCATAAAATTTAATATCTCCATCAGATGGTTGCAGCAGTCCAGAAATAATATTTAATAGACTAGACTTTCCGCATCCACTGGTGCCTAGAAGGCAGATTAATTCGCCCTCTTTTATAGATAAATTTATTCCTTTTAAAACTTCAAATTTGTTATCATATACTTTACATAAATTTTCTATTACTATCATGTCGTTCACCTATTATATCTTTCTTATAGAATTTTAAAAATATTTTACCTCATTATACCAAATTACCACTCAAATGTAAACCACTTTTGCGATCATGTTATTTCCTTTTGCAAGTTTAAATTACACAAAAATAGTCAATACTTAATAAAAATAAATGTTTACATCGAAAGGCAGGAAAATTATTTTGGAAAACATGCGCATTCCACCACACAGTATCGACGCAGAGCAATCTGTTTTAGGCTCAATTATTATGGACGGTGATTCTGGCGATGCAATTTCTATTGCATCACAAATTTTATCAGCAGATGATTTTTATCGCCCTACTCATAAAGAAATTTTCGCCGCAACTCTCGAACTATACGCAAAAAATACTCCTATAGATATTATAACGCTTAAAGAAAAATTGATAGAACGTGGTCAATTAGAACAAATTGGAGGACTTGATTATCTCGCTAGTCTCACTGCTGTCACTCCAACTTCAGCTCATATCAAAGAATATTCTAACATAGTTGCAGATAAATCTAATTTACGCCGTCTCATTAATGCTTCTGCTAATATTAGTAACAAAAGTTATTCAGCTGAAGAGCCTATTTCTGATATTATGGCTTACGCAGAAGCAGAATTATCTAAYGCACTCTTAAATAAACAAACTGATGATTTTTTACATGTCAATGAAATTATCGTCACAACCATAAATAAAATCGAACAAGCAAATAGAGCGGGAGGGCAAATTACTGGAATACCCACAGGCTTTACGGACATAGACTATAAGACTTCTGGATTACAACCTTCAGAKTTAATTTTGGTAGCCGCAAGACCTTCTATGGGAAAAACTGCTTTTGCATTAAACATAATTCAGGCTGCCGCTATTGTAAATCATAAAAAAGTAGCTATATTTAGCTTRGAAATGGCAAAAGATCAACTCGTAAATAGAATGCTTTGCAGCGAGGCGCACGTGGATGCTCAAAAAATACGAACCGGACAATTAAATACTGCCGATTTTGATGCCTTAGCGCATGCCATTCCTAAAATTACCGGAGCGGATGTTTTTATCGACGATACTGCAGGGATTTCGGTTATGGATATGAGAGCTAAATGTCGTAGGCTTAAGATGGAAAAAGGCTTAGATTTAATTATGATCGATTATCTACAACTTATGAGTGGAAATCCTAGATCTGAGTCTCGACAGCAAGAGATTTCAGAGATTTCCAGATCACTAAAGGCTCTCGCACGTGAGATGAATGCTCCGGTAATTGCTTTGTCGCAACTTTCGCGGGCCTGTGAATCTCGTGCCGATCATCGACCTATGCTATCAGATCTTAGAGAATCGGGTGCCATCGAGCAAGATGCAGACGTTGTTATGTTTTTATATAGGGATGAGTATTATAATCCAGAGACAGATAAAAAAAATATAGGCGAAGTTATTATTGCCAAGCAACGTAATGGCCCTACAGGAACTGTTGAGCTTACTTGGCTCGGAAAATATACTAAGTTTGTTGATACTGCTAAAGATACTCAACATCGATAAAGAGATTTGTTCAAAAGAAGCTTGCTTTGAATCGTTTTATTGCTAAAGCTTAAATATATTTTGATTATATGCATAGATTAAACAAAAATTTTATATATTTGAAATGATAGAAAAAACGGAGGTACTTCGATGGATTTTTTTAAATTGATAGAAGACACACGAATTCAAACTGATAAATCTTTAAATATAACTTTCTTGGAATACTTATATATTTTAGATAAAGATCCGACAATATACAAACTTGCACATCAACGACTCTATGCTCAACTGATACTAAATACTTTTGAAAACAACTTTTTTGGAATGGAGAACACTTTAACTAGCATTAAAAATTACTTCTTTGCTGCAGCGAATGGTGGCGAAGAAGCAAGACAAATTTTATATTTAGTAGGTCCTGTTGGCGCCGGAAAATCTTCTTTAATAGATTCGATCAAACAATTGCTAGAAAACAGCCCTGCTATATATCATTTGGATGGTTGCCCTATGCACGAAGAACCATTACATTTGATACCAAAACAAATTAGAAAACATTTCGAAGATGCTTTGGGTCTCAAGATACAAGGCGATCTTTGCCCTAAGTGTAAATATAGATTGATTCACGAGTTTAATGGTAAATACGAAAATTTCCCAATTACTTCTAGCAAATTTAGCGTATCCAAGCGTTTAGGCATTGGTGTGGTACCTCCTGTAGACTCTAATAATCAGGATACCTCCATCTTGATTGGCTCTGTGGATATTTCTAAAATGGATTTATACCCAGAAGATGACCCTCGAGTTTTTTCTCTAAACGGTGCTTTTCATGCAGCAAACAGAGGGATTATAGAATTTATAGAGGTCTTTAAGAATGATGTGGAGTATTTATATACAATGCTCACTGCAACTCAAGAAAAATTGATTCCATCTCCCTCTCGCGGAGAAATGTTATACTTTGACGGAATCATATTAGCACACTCTAATGAAGCAGAATGGAATAAATTTAAAGCAGATCCGACCAATGAAGCGATTTTGGATAGAATTGTAAAAATAGAAGTGCCTTATTGTCTAATATTGGATGACGAAATTAAAATTTATAAAAAATTTTTGGAACAAACCAATTTTGGGGTACACATTGCACCTCACACGCTTCGCGTTGCTGCTCAATTTGCAATTTTAACGAGACTACTTCCTTCGGATAATGTTGATTTATTTACCAAGCTTAAAATTTATAATTCCGAAGAGACAGGTGTTGATATTTCTAAAGTAGCACACGAAGGGATGAAAGGCATCTCTGTTAGATTTATAATGAAAACATTTGGAAAAGCCTTTGCTAGTTGCGGTAAATGCTTAACTCCACCTCATTTTATGGCAGTATTAGAAAATGAGATCAAAGATATGATTTTACCTGAAAATGTTAAAAAGCAATATATCGAATTTTTGGAGGTCTATGTGAAAAAAGATTATCAAAAATCATTGGAAGAAGATGTKGYCACAAATTTTATATATAGTTACACAGAACAAGCCCAGGCTATATTTGATCGCTATGTAGATATMGCAGTTGCCTCAGATGAAATAGACGAAACAGCCGAAGAATTTATGACTGAGATCGAAATGCAGTTAAATATCTCTGCTAGTGCTGCAAAAGGCTTTCGCCAAGATGTGGCCGCCTATGTGCGCACTCAAGCTAACTTGGGAAATTTAATAGAATATACTTGCTATCCACCTCTCAAAAAAGCTATCGAAACAAAGCTTGTTACTTCATTAAAACAGCTTACTCGAGTTGTCACTGCCGAGAATTCTAACGCCGGCTCGGATCGCCAAAAGTATGATGATATGATCGCCAAATTGATAGAAGCTGGATATTGCTCCACATGTGCCAAAGATACATTGGACTATCTGGCCTATTTCATTCATCGAGGTTAAAACAATGGCTATATTTAGAGATTTTTCGGACCATGTATCATACACTCCCATCTGCGACGCAAAGAGGCATAGAAAATTGGTTGAGAAAAGCATCAGAGAAAATATTGATATGCTAATTGTAGGCGAAAGTATTACAGAAACAGCGGCGGGCAATATTGTTAAAGTTAGAATACAAGAGCTTCCGGAATATAGATTTAAATTTGGATCTTCTACAGAATACGTTGCTATTGGCGATGGCGATGAAGTGGTAAATGAAAAATGTGACTTTGAAATGGAAGCTAGCAATGAGGCGGGCCTAGATATTTATGAAAGCGAAATCGTGTTAGACGATGCTCTCGCTTTGCTGTTTGAACAGCTAGAATTGCCCAACTTATATGAAAAGAAATTCAAAAATCTGGAATATTTTAGCACTCAAAAAAGATCAGGCATCAAAAAAACTGGTATATATCCTCGGTTTGCGAAAAAAAGAACTCTTCAAGAAAAAATTATACGCAATAAGAATGGTCGGTTTATTAATCAAGATATTAGATATCAATCTCTTGCCAAAAAGCAAATCAATCATTCAAATGCTGTTATCGTGTGCATTATGGATACCTCAGGTTCTATGGGAACAACAAAAAAGGATATGGCTAAAAGCTTTTATTTTCTTTTGTACCAATTTATCAAAATTCGATACGCCAAAGTGGAGATGATATTTATTGCCCATAGCACTATCGCTAAAGAAGTTACAGAAAATGACTTTTTTCACAAAGGTGAAAGTGGCGGTACATACATCAGCTCTGGATACACAAAAGCTTTAGAGATCATAAAAGAACGATACGATCCTCGTCTTTGGAACGTATATACCTTTCACTGCAGTGACGGTGATAACTGGACTGATGATAACAATTTAGCTGTTAGTTTAGCAAACGAACTTTGCTCATGTTCAAATCTATTTGGCTATATCGAGATCAAAACTAACAATTATTCCAGTGTAATTTTAAACGAGTATAATGCTCATATAACTAGCAATAATTTTTTGGCACTCAAAATTTTCAAAAAATCTGATATCTTCGAAGTTTTTAAAAAAGTAGTTGATTGCGAGGTACATGATGACATTAATGGATTATAGCAACCAAATAGAAGCACTAGAACAGCAATACGGATTGTCCTTTTATCCCCAAGAATTTGAATTTGTTAATCAATCTGATATGATAGGATATATGACATATGCAGGTTTTATCAATCACTATCCACATTGGAGCTTTGGTAAATTGTTTGATAGATTAAAATCTACCAAAACTTCTTTTGAAGTTGTTATAAACAACAATCCCTGTATTGCGTATTTATTAAAAACTAATTCTCAGCTTACTCAGATACTTATTATTGCCCATGTATTTGCCCACAACGACTTCTTTAAGAACAATGTATTTTTTACAGAAAATCAAGGTCCCAAAGACGCTATTACCATGTTTAAATATCACTCTCAGCGCATACGAGAATATATCAGAGAATTTGGAGAAGCTGCAGTGGAAGATATTTTAACTGCAGCACATTCCATTAAAAGCTATTGCGCGCAGGGCTCTCTACTAGACTTTATTGCACAGAATACCACGGGTTGGCAATCTGATATAATACAAATCGTAGCGCAACAAAATAGGTATTTTCAACCACAAATAGAAACTAAAATTATCAATGAAGGGTGGGCTAGTTTTTGGCATTACAAAATTTTAAACGAACTTAATTTGCCAGCAGATAAATATTTTGAATTTATTTCACTACATAATACTGTAATTTCACCCACGAAAGGTACGTTAAATCCATATTATATAGGTTTTAAAATTTGGACTGATATTTATGAAAAAAATGATATCGCAAAAATGCTGGCCGTGCGTGAATTTAACAATGACAGTTCATTCATCCGAAATTATCTCACTGAAAAATTATGCGCAGAAATGAACTTGTTTTCATATACCAATAAGGATGCAGTTTCAACTGTAAAAACATCTTCGAATGAATTCACAAAAATACAAACTACATTAATTAATCATATTGGTAAAAATAGTGTTCCCGAAATGGAGATAGTCGAATATAATAATAATATGTTTACTATATTACACATTTTTGATGGACGAGAATTAGACTTATTGTACACAACTGAAACTCTAAAGCATATCCAATCATTGCTTAAAAGAGAAATTACGCTTATTACTGATTTTTCTGGCATCACACGCAAAATTATTTGTGATAATCAAAACAAAATTTATGTACAAAACTTTACCAGTTGACTAACAGTTCATAACTATCCATAATAGAATGTATCATTATAACAAAAGGAGAAGATTATGAATAAATTTGATTTACTGTCACTTGGAGAAATAATGTTACGCCTATCACCACCTATGAACGAACGACTTACTCGAGGCAATTCGCTTGAAAAAAACGTAGGCGGCGCTGAGCTCAATGTTCTTAGTGGAGTGGCTCAGTTGGGTCTTAGAACTGGTGTCATTTCAAAAGTACCGGCAAACGATATCGGTGAATATGCYAAAAATGGAATACGATTTGTTGGGGTAAGTGACGATTATCTGCTATTTGATACCTCAAAAGATGCGCGTCTTGGTATATACTTTTATGAAAATGGAGCATATCCTAGAAAACCTCGTATCTGCTATGATCGAGCACACAGCTCTATCCAAAAAATTGTTGCATCCGAATTTCCAGCAGATATGTATACCCAAACAAAATGCTTTCACACAACAGGCATCACGCTCGCTTTATGCCATAACACCAAACAATGCGCTATAGAAATGATGAAGAAATTTAARGACGCAGGAGCACTGATCTCATTTGATGTAAACTTTAGAAGCAACCTCTGGAGTGGTGATCAAGCCCGCGAATGTATTAACCAAATATTACCGTTAGTGGATATTTTCTTTTGCTCTGATAGTACCGCAAGACTYACATTTAACAAAGAAGGTGATACRAAAGACATCTTGCGTAGCTTTGCTAACGAATATGATATAAGTATAGTAGCAGCAACAAATAGACTCGTACACAGTCCCAAACTACATTCTTTTACTTCTATTATTTACAAAAAAGAAAATGATGATTTTTATGAAGAAAAACCATATCATCATATAGATGTTGTAGACAGAATAGGTAGTGGGGACGCCTATATTTCGGGAGTACTATATGGGTTATTGAAATATAATATGGAYGCTAAARMAGCTCTAGAGTTTGGCAACGCAACCGCATCAGTCAAGAATACAATACCTGGCGATTTGCAGTCATTAAACAAAATAGAGATAGAACAGATTATTGAAAGTCACAAAAGCGAAGACGCAAGTTTAGAAATGGTTCGTTAAAACTTGCAATTTTTATGTAAATAGTGTATAATAAAGTCATATTTTAATTTTGTTCAAATCGAGGGGGAATTTATTTGGAAGGGCAACCGCAGGTCAAAAGGTTTACTTTTTGGGGAAGTTTATTTCGTAGACAGGAAAAAAAATCAGTATCTGAAGAATCCATTCTACGGTTAATAGATGAAGGCAGTAAAGAGGGAATTATAGATGTAACTTCAAAAGAAATGATAGAGGGGATTTTGGATTTTCATGGCAAAAATGCAAATGAAGTTATGACACCAAGACCCGAAATCGTGGCCATCGATATATCCAAAGATATTGATGAGATTATAGATTTTGTTTTGGAGACATCTTTTGCTCGACTGCCAGTATACGAAGGGGATGTCCACAAAGTTATCGGGGTGCTACATGTTCAAACATTTTTAGGCCATCTTTACAAATGTCAAAGAGAATTGAAAGCAGTAATATTAGAAGACGTTCTTGACAAACCATATATTGTTCCAGAAGCAAAAAACATAAAGAAACTTTTAAAAGAAATGCAGGCTGAGAAAAAACATATGGCAATTATTTGTGATGAATACGGGGATGTTTCTGGTATTGTAACTCTTAATGATATAATGTTAGAAATAATAGGAGATATTCAAGATGATGATAGTGAGGACACAGCTATTACGTTGCAAGACGATGGTTCATACTTAGTGGATGGGCTAGCTCATTTAGACGATATTAACAAAAGGCTGAATATCGATTTAGAATGTGAACATTATGATACTGTTAGTGGATTTGTAATTCACTTATTGGGCGAAATACCTAAAGATCTTGTGAAAGTTAACTACAATGGTATAACATTTGAGATAAAAAATATTAAAGGAAACCGAGTTGAAAAACTTCAAATCTACAAAAAGAAAAATGAAGTTTTAATTTAATTAAGTTATTTTACAATCCCCCCCTAAATTTTAGAGGGGACTTTTTTTGTCTATTTATTACATACTACAACAACCTGATATGGCATAAGCTGTTTTTCCACTTTGCTATAATTATTAAATAACACGTCTCCAGTGCTACCAAGATCATGAGCCTGTTTCTGATCAGTAAAATTAGCAACAAGAGTAAATTTTGGCTTTTCCATTTTTAGCACACCGTTATCTTCTGAAAACTTCGCTTTTTGCTTAATCCAATCATAATGCTCTTTTCTAAACTTGATCACCTTCTGATAATACTTATATACTCCAAGCTCATTGGTCAAATCTCGTAGTGCATTTACATGCGTATAATTATCTACCACATCCAACCAAGGATTTCCGGTTGTAAAGCCCGCATTTGATGTGTCATTCCACTGCATAGGAACGCGCGCATTATCCCTTGAGGTAAATGCAATTTTTTCCATTATTGTTTTCTCATCAAATCCTTGCTCCTTTAAAAGTTCGTAAGCATTGAGTGTTTCAACATCATTATATTTATTGATATCATGCCAATGCGCGTTTGTCATACCAATTTCTTCACCTTGGTAAATATACAAATCTCCTGCCATCAACCCAAACAACGTAATGAGCAACTTGGAACTTTGCATGCGGTATTGAGTATCATTTAGCCAACGCGATATCATTCTCGGCGCATCATGACTACCAGTTACTAATGCTTCGACTCCAGTATATTCGTTTTGCCATGTATCAAAACAGTCACAAAGCTCTTTTAGATCGAGCTCTTTAGTATGCCATTTGTCTTTTCCATCTACAGTATTTAGCAAAAAATGGTTAAAATGAAACGCCTCTGACAATCCTTTATCATGGCACATTTTATATTGTTCTTCTAGCGATGTCCCCCAGCATTCCCCCACTGTTAGCAACTTGTCTTGGAATGTGTTTTCATTAAGCTCTTTTAAATATTCTATAAACTTGGGTCCATGCCCCGTAATCAGCTTATCAGGCTCTTTTCCAATCAAATAAATTACGTCTAGTCTAAAGCCTTCCACGCCTTTGTCGATCCAATAATTAATCATATCATAAATATCTTTTCTAACCGCCGGATTAGCCCAATTTAAATCTGGTTGCGAACTATCAAACAAATGCAAATAATACTTGCCTACCTCTTTACTATATGTCCAAGCAGATCCACCAAAAAAGGATTCAATAGCATTAGGCGCGTCTTGCCAAATATAATAATCATAATACTTAGGATCTTTTTGCAGTGCCTTCTTAAACCACTCGTGCTCGCTAGAAGTATGGTTTAAAACCAAATCCATCATAATTTTCATTCCACGTGCCTTTGCTTGTGTGATCAATCTTTGATAGTCTTCGTTAGTTCCAAAAAGTGGATCGATAGTTACATAGTCAGAAATATCATATCCATTATCTTTTTGCGGAGACATACAGCAGGGAGAAAGCCATATATAATCAACTCCCAAATCTTGTATATAATCTAACTTTTCAATGATGCCATTAATATCTCCGTAACCATTTCCGGTAGTATCATTAAAGCTTTTCGGATAAATTTGGTAAATAACTTTGTTCTCAAACATAATTTTGTTATCCTTTCTATTTAATAATCTTTTGTCATTATAATTACTCAATTATCTCGTGTCAAGGATTGCATGTCTCACATCCACGGCATAATGTTAGGGATTCTTCAAAGATTTTTTGTAATGTAATTATAAAATTTTTATTGCTATAGTTTTTATTTCTATGCAGTACAATCTCCGTAGGGCATAAATGCATCAGTATGTGCATAATTTGATCCTCTACTTTCGCATACACAAAATCTACTCCGTCACAATATTTTGCTAAATAATGCTTGGTCTTGTCTTCGTATTTTTCATCTAATAAAACAATTTCTTTATCTTTTTTACAATAAACATGTAAAATATCTACTACTGCAGGTTGGGTTTGTTTAAAGTTTTTAAAATATTTCATGAAATCTATATAATTTAAACCGGTCTCATAATCATATATAGTTTGTAGCATAATATCTTCCAAAATAACTTTATACTTATGTACTCTAAAAAYCATCCATCCATCCAAGTTGATTCTATCGTTGCTTTTTAAAAAATCGCATAACGGTGTATACAACAAATGATATGATATCATCGAAAACCCTTCTTCATTTTTTAGATAATTACCCTTCATAAATATTTCAAAAATTTCCTTCTTGTATTCCATTATTAGATCTGATCGCCTGCTAAGATATGTTTTTGCAAATCGCATCAAAATTTCTAGATGTAAAAAATCATATATAACCATCGTTATTATTTCTAATACCGAAATTTGTTCCTCATCTGGATAGCTATATGCTATATAATTAGGGGTTGATTTCCATTTTCCCAATTTATTTGTTTGGTTCATAGCTTTTATCAACTTGTCTGCTTGTGATGTCATTATAATTATAGTTTTCATTCTAGTAATAAGCTCCTTTTATTGTGTCACTTCCTTTATTATATGCAGACCTTGGTTATCGAGTGCAACTATACGATTTTTCTAAAAATAAAAAAGGAGGGATTATTCCACCCTCTCGATATGTTTAATCTATATTGTATATTGTTAAAAATCTATTGATAATTGCACAAATTTCGGCACGTGTTGCTGTACCTTTTGGATCCAGTCTATTCCCATCTTTACCAGCTAGGATGCCGTTTGCTATTGCCCACTCGAATGCTGGAACTGCCCATCTAGAAACCGTCGCCCCGTCGTTAAAGGCATACACGCTAGATGCTCCTATAGGTGCTATCCCGACATACATAGAATAATTGTATATCGCAAATACCAATTCTTCTCGCGTTAAAGGTGCATTCGGCCTAAATGTATTGTCGCCATAGCTGTTAAATAAATTGTTTTCTGCTGTCCAAGTTACAAACTTAACAAACCAATCAGAGTACATAACATCTGAGTATCCATTTGCTGTTAATACATTAGGCTTATCTGCAACACTATACAAAATCGTTGCCAACTGCGCCCTTGTTGCTGTACTATGAGGCTCGAATGTATTATATGTCATTCCTGTTATATGCCCTGCAATATACAGATCCAAAACATCTTTATAGAACCATTCTGCTGGATTTACCATGTCTATAAATGGATTTATTAGCGGATAGTTGATCGGTTCTTTGTTTTGGTTGCTGGATGAGCCGCCGCTTGATGAGCCGCCGCTTGATGAACTGCCGCTTGATGAGCCGCCGCCTGATGAGCCACCACTTGATGAGCCACCGCCTGATGAGCCACCACTTGATGAGCCACCGCCTGATGAGCCACCGCCTGATGAGCCGCCACCGCCTGATGAGCCGCCACCGCCTGATGAACCGCCACCGCCTGATGAGCTGCCACCGCCTGATGAGCCGCCACCGCCTGATGAGCCGCCGCCACCTGATGAACCGCCACCACCTGATGAGCCGCCATCGTCATCGTCATCGTCATCGTCCAAATCTTCTACATAGTCTATGTCTGCAATCATATAGACTCCCAGTGTATCTGTATCAAATCTCGCTTCATCTGCTGCTGTAGAATATACTGTATCCATAATTTTAACGTCGCCATCATCAAATACTTGACACACGACAACGTCATCTGGATCCATATTTCTTCCTAAATCAAATGGAAGACTAACAGCGATTTCACCATCAAGTCTTTCTATTAAATCATTTCTCTTATAGACTTCAATCTTATATGCGTCGTTGTCATCAATTGTTTTTCGTTGACGACTAGTTGTACCTTCTGTCGGAATAATTCTAAAGCTTATATCGTTCCCATTCGCTTGGTCTATTAAGTCTTCAAATGCTTCCTCGTCAAACTCTAAGGTGCCCACTTCTGTCGAAATCTCCAATTCGGCGTTTCCTTCATTTACCAAATTTTCTAATTTATCTGCATCTAGGCTAATATCAAATCCCTCAATACCATATGACGTTTCAAGCGAAATTTTTAGCTTTGGAATCGCATCTTCTTTTTTAGATTCTTTAATAATCGAATCCACTGCACTCTCTATGTAAGTATCGTCTATGTCAAAGTAGATTATCTCATTAGAAGCGTATTCATCGTAAATTTCTATTTCTATTTCTCCTTCGGCAACGCCACCACGCTCTTCCGCTTCGTACACATATACATTTTCCCAGTATGTATCTCCTCCACCAYCACCATCTATATAATCRTCTATGTCGTACGATGGCTGTTCTTTTACTTCCGTTTTATCAGTGTATATATATTCCACTTCATCTATAATACCATTTAACGTCGCTTCCGCACTTCCTAAATCAATATAAAATGTTGAGGACAAAAAACTGTCTTTTGTTGGTGCTATTACAAATATTTTATTTTTACTAATTATATAATGCGAGCCATCATTTAGCGTGTCCTCAAAATATGCTTGGTCTATTGTAATATTTTGATCAAATGTAATTTCAATAGCTTTAATACTATTTTCTTCTAATCCGTAAACTTCGAGCTGATTACTCTCTACATGATAGGTAAAACTAGGGTCGGATGCTCTGGTTGCCGCTATTGTTTGTGCTCCATTCAGTAGGCCGCTAAAAACAAGGGCTGCAATGGCCATTGTTGTTATTTTTTTACTCATCGCTATTCTCCTTATTTGTTATAAATTTTATCTAGTCGGTGGGTGTAAATGATAAACCAAGACTTTTTAGGGTCTCAGCTTATCATAATTTATTATTCTAGATTCTCAACATGTTTTTTAGCTTGCCAATTAATGAGTTTTTCAAACTTTTCTTTGGTGCTATAGTTTCTACTTCCTCTTCTTGTGTTTGTATAGCAGTAATTAATTCGTCCATTCCAGGAACGTGTGCAGAAGCTATTGCAGGCTCTRYTGGTTCCKCTATTTCAGGGACTATTGGCTCCGCCGTTGCAGGCTCCGTTGGCTCTGTTGGTTCCTCTAGTTCTTCGATTTCCATCTCATATTCTGGGATCTCAATAGAAGGCAATTCAAATTCAGGGAACTCAAAGTCTGGTACTTCCCATTCTTCATTTGGAGATTCTAATGCCGGAAGTTCTAGCTCAGCATCTGGGTTTTCTACATCAGGAATCTCTATTTCTGGAATCTCTATTTCTGGTATCTCAAATTCAGGCTCGTTATATCCATTATCAAACTCTATTCCTATTGTTGATTCTGCTGGAGCCAGTAAGTGTCCTAGAGTTGTAAAATGATTGTGGCTATATGATACTTCCCAAATTGTCATATCTTTGTCAGATTCATATGCCTCGCCCTCTTCCATATACGTCTTCTGAACGGGCTCTCCGTTTTCTCCTAGTATATTCATAACTATACCATGCCACTTAGCTCCCTCTTTGAATGTTATCTCCAAATTAGGGTCCATAGGATCAATAAAAGTTAAGGATCCTCCGTTAATGAAGAACAAGTTAGTATTTCCATTAATTGTAAATGATCCTGGCATAACCGCTCTACCGAGGAGATTAATTTGGCTTCTTTTCTCTCCGCTTATACTAGGTTTTACCTTGCTACTATCTAATACTTGCATTAATGTGTGCGCTTCATGGACTTCTATTGTTCCATTGTTCAAAATACTAACGCCATCGTTAATGGTAAATTCACAGTCTAATTCTAATGTGGCACCTTCTAAAACCGTAGCCTCGTGGTCTAACGCTTTATCTTTGCCTGTTAAAATTAACAATCCTCCACTCTTAGTTGCTTGCAGTAGCTCGTTGAGGTTTGAGGCTGTTTCAACTATAAGTTCTCCATAGTTGATAATAGTTTGCCCACCTGCAAATGTTCCATCGTCGGTAAATTCAATTATGACGTTTTCTGGAATTGTAAGTTCTCTAGTCAGTTCGACGACATGATTTCCTATCTCAATAGTTCTTTCTTTTTTGGTAGTTCCTTCCTTTGCCACCTCGATCGCTTTGTGCAACTCTTCTTCTGTATCAGGTATTGTATCTAATTGAGTAATTACATTGCCTGTTTTGGCAAGTGTTTCTGTCTCACTGCCTTTCGTTAACTCTACTGTAAAGTCATAGACACCATCAGACACGTTTTCTTTAGCTTGCTTAAAGTTGTCTATCTCGACATCTCCAACAGTTATGCCTATATTACCATACTCAGCTACATATTTTTCAACTCGAGTTTTTACCACATCTGCAATATAAGCAGATGGCGTCGCCTCTTCTTGTGTTAGAGTATAATCTTTTATTGCCAACTGCTCTGCAATATCCTGCAATGTGTTACTTGTTGACGCAAGTACTATATCTTGATTAGTGACAAAATAGGTTCCAGTAAGAGGCTCTCCCAAAGTTTTGCCGTCTTTTTGTGCCTCCATTGTAAAGGTAACTGGTCCAGTAGTTACTATATTATCGTCATTATCTTCGTAGTTGGTAAGGTCCTCATTAGCCCCAGGTGTTTGCTCACTCGCATCTCTATATGACCAAGTCCAATATTGATCTTGTGCCACGCTTTCATTAAGTTTAGTTTCTTGCCATATAAGTTTTCCAGTCTTATAGATTTTTAGTGTAACCCTATCCGCATCTGCAAATTGATCATATTTAATTTTCATCAATTGATAATTTAAAGATGCGTTTGGTTCTCCAGCTGTTTCAGGTGCTATTGCAGTAATGGTTCCATCTTCAGTTTGTTTGAGGGTCGCATCAAGAGTGCCAATTCCGGTTTCGTTACCATCCCATTTCAATGCTGCATAAGTTGCGTTCTTGATATCGTCCTCTGTTACTGTATACTTTCTCTCGATGCTATAAATCTTGTTATCTGCAGTATCCAACGGCGTATCGTCTGTTGCTGTTGCCGTTATTTTTATTGTATAGCTACCTGGGTCCACCAATTGATCATTATCAGGTATAATCGCATCAAGGTCTGTTACTGTTCTTGCCAACAATTTTCTATATGGCCAATATAACTTAGAGTCTTGGAYAGGCAATGCTCTGGCGTTGCTCTTCAATGAAACCACATCTGTCCAAACTGGAGTGCCGCTAGAATTCATAATCTCTAACTTAACTTCTTCCAGTTTTGTTTGGGTTTCTCTATCAAAATTAATTTGCAACAACTGATACGGATTATTTGCATATTCGCTGTTCGGATCTGCTGTACCCGTCGCCGCTATTGTGAACGGCGTTTCCGCCCACTTGATAAATGATATATTCTCTTTATTTCTTGCAATGGCCTCTTTATATACGTCCACGGCCTCTAACAATGTTGCTCTTGTAGTTGCTAGGTCAACGGTGCCGCTCAAATCTTTTTCAGCCTGTTTTATCGCATCTTCAAATTCATCATATTCGTCCTCAGTTACCCAATCTTGGTTATCAACAATGTTTGAGCTATCACTTGGTGTTGCAGATTTCAGTAGGTCTATAGCATCTGGAATAAGAGTAATTTCTAGCTCTATTTTCTGTGTTACAACTTGTAGTGAGTCGTTAAATATCTTGCGCGCTTGTTCTAATTTATGTTGTGCAAACTTTAACTCCTCTTCTGTAGATCCAGGTAATGCTACGTCTTGTGCTTCGTCAATTGCTGCATTAAATGTCTCTATAATTGCTGCTGTTGCAAATTTATCATTCACTGCCAGACCGTATCCATCTTCGGAAGAGTGAGTTGAATCCTTAAACACAATTGCCTGATTAATAGCAAGTTGTAACTCCGCTAATCCTGTAGCTGGCTTATACGTAGCTAGTATTACATCATTGTCTGTCATCACATATGAAATAGGATTTGGAATTTGATATACTACACCACCTGGCGTCTTCACTTTTAGTAAAATTTTGAGACCGGTGTTCGCTGTTACAATTTCAGTATTTGCTTCATTTTTCAGCATATTATCCAATGCCACTTTATCTATATTAAATAATGTGCCACCATTGGTTTCCATCAGCTTGCTTGCATCACGATATGGCCACAACCACTCGCTAACATTAATTTCCGGATTTTCTATCTTGTCGTTCCATAGCTCTTTTCCATGCGTATCTGTTATCAAGAACTCAACGTATTCCACATCTTGATGTATCTCATAATCAATTATCATTTGCTGATACGCCAATTGCGTATTGCTAGGATCATCTTTAGAGAGTGTTCTTAGTTCGTCTTTAACAGTAATAAATGAATCGATAACTGCAGTATCAAAGTCTGTCGCATCAATTTCTGCGCTTACATCTTTTGCTGTTTGAATTTGAGGTACTATCTTACCTTTCGCAAATTCTACATCAAACACAAATTCTCCGTTCTCGCCAGAAATATTAAATTGATCTCCTGCTTCTGCCGCGTTAAATGCGCCGCCAGTTACTGTTACTGTTATATCTCCATTTATAACTTCTGGTAGAGCTTCTATCGTTGCTTTCACTTTCGCTATAGCTTCGTCTTTGGTATTTTCATTTTCTTGCGTTAAACCAAAGTCTATTGTGCTCACTTGAGCTACCAAAGCTCTTAATTCTTCATTATACGCATCCATTTCTGGAGAATATAACGCATCAGTAACATTCTGCTCTTTTATTGTGTAACTATCTTTGAGAATTTGAGATCCTCCGTCRCTTTCTACGGTAATTCTCACTTCTATCAACGAACCTGCAGGGATCAAACTTTCGTTGGTGTTTGTATAATCATTCACGTTAGGACTCACATTACCAAGCGAGTCTCTTCCGTCACGCACTGGCCATACCCATTCAGTAGGCAATAGCGATCTCGCTCCATTTGCTTGTGCATCTGTCCAAATTATTCCAGAAGCAATATCTTCGTGTCCTGGAGGTGTAGAGATCAACTCAATTTCGAGCGAACGTTTAGTCCATGCACCCAAATGCTCATAATTGAGCTCCATTGCATCATAACTACTATCAGCATAAGAACCATTAGCCGGTACATCATAGAGTACATTTTCTATAGATGCCGACAATGAATCATCTCTCCACGCAACGAAATTAGATATATCAAATTCGTTTGCTTGAATTTCGGCAGTTTGCGTTGTTTTTCCGGTCTCCGTAATAGTACTTCCTACCATCTCAAATGCTATATCAAAAGTATATGAACCATTAACCCCAAATTGATTATTTGGAGTTCCTGTTGTTGCTGCAACAAAACTTCCAGGCTCGGTGCTTGTTGTTACTACCGCTGTTACTCCATTTGTTAATCCACTCATAAGCACTTGAACTTTTTTGTTTATTTCCACTAGAGCATCTTCGGTTGTTGAAGCTTCGTCCTGAGTTAATTTAAAGTCGCCTCTCTTCACTGCCTCTGCGATTTGTGCGATTGCTTCGTTGATATACTGCTCTTCTAAAGATCCAGCAATAGGAGATAGCGTAATAGTCGTACCCTCGTTAATTATCACTTTTGCAAAATCCTTTGCAGTAACAGTCGCGAAAATATATTTGCCTTTATCCGCATCGACAAGTGGATATGTCGCATCGGTATTTGCTAGGTTGCTATCATCTGACCCACCTACATTATCATTAGATGATCGTCCCCACTTATACGTTAAATCATTTGCAGACGGCGTAAATACAGTTCCTGTATTACTTCCCGAATTGGTGTTATCAATTACATTAACACTGAGAGTGTGCCCCAACATAGGCGCTCCAGTTCCGTCTGTTTCTATCGTAATGCCATTAATTACGGCAGGGTACGTACCTGATCCTGTCAACTGATTACCAATGATCTTGATAGGTGCAGTTGGGGTAAGCGTTCCAGCAATACCAATTGTTCCGTCGTTGGTAATATTTGAAGCTGTGGAAACTTTGCCTCCCGAAGCAATAGTAAATGCACCTGTGTTGATAATCTCTGCAGTTATAGCGTCGCCAACCACTGTAAATGAGCCGTTGTTGGTAAGCAACTTGCTAGTTACTAGATCAGCCACTTCAATAGATCCTTCATTTACAATTGTGCCCGCAGTAGTGTTCAACTTAGAATCTAGTTTGGCTCCAGGGTTATTAACAATTCCTCCGCTTGCATCCATTCCTGCATTTGCGGTTATTTGTCCACTGTTTGTCAGCGATCCTGTTACTGTTATTTTTCCATTTGCAATCAAGTCGTCTGTATTTATAATGTTTGTACGAGCCTCTAAAATATCTGTCTTCATTGTTCCGTCATTAGTAATATCTCCAATTACAGTAGTAACAGATGAACCATCATCAGTGCGAGCAGTAAAGTCTGCGTCTTTTGTATTTTCAAATCCTGCCGCAYTAAAACTATTAACAATCATCAAATTATCGTTTTTAGCATGACCATTGATTACTGTATCTCCAGAAGTAAAGCTAGCGAAAGAACCAACGTTGTTAAATGCAGATTCACCTTTAAAGCTTTTTGATGTCATTGTGCCTTCGTTATGAGTATCGTTACTAACAGACACGTGCCCCTCAACTCTAATTGTTTTTAAGTTGGTAATGGATGTAGCTTTTAGATCACCTTTTATGCTAATGTCACCATTGTTGTTATTAGTTAATGCTCCAGCATCAAAGCCGCCGCTCGCATTGATTGTTTTGTCGTTTGTTACAGATGTTATAACTGTTATTTTTCCAGCAGAATTAAATGAACCTTTGTTCTCAATGATATTAGCCGCTGTTGTGCCTTCTGTTCTAAATGTCGCCGCATTGATAATGGTACCGGTTTTTGCGTCTACATCGCCTTTAACCAACAATGTACCAGCATTGTTATYAATATCTTTTGCTTCTACTTCAGCCACTGTAAATTCATTACTATTTACTATTTTTGTTGTACGCGCTTTTCCTATAGCAGATAGCTTACCGCTGTTATTAATTTCTTGGTATGCTTCAATAATTCCTGTCGCATTGAGAACTCCACTGTTGATAAGCTTRCCATCTGCTGCCGTTACYACGATATCTGTTCCGGTCATTGTTCCTTGATTCTCTAGATTACTGCCAGTAACGCGTGCCTTATCAACAAAGGTTATGGTTCCGGCGTTGGTCACAGACGCGATATCTCCGTTACCAGATAATGTCAATTTCTGATTTTCTCTAACTACAATATCACCTATTGTATCATTAACTTCGCCCTCTACATCGAATCCTCTTCCAAGAGCATCTAACAACTCGCTCGCCTGCGCAACCTTTACAAAGATTTTAGCACCRTTATCTACTACCGATGCATCGGCTTCAAAGTTTTCGTAGTCACCGAGAGATTCCACATGGTATCCCTTATATGCAGGGTTGGCTCTAAACGCTGTGTTTGCCAAAATCTTAACAACGCCTCCGTTTGCTTTTGCCGCCACTGTGTCGCCAATAAACATTGTTTCGCCTTTGATTGTTAATCCACCTTGAGTTACATCGATGGTTTTCGTAAATTCTGCTGTGATTCCATCCAATGTTAGTGTACCGATCGCATTTTCCATGTTAGCCAATGCTTTGTTTGTTGTCATATCGGTTTCTGTAAATGTCAAGTTATAGCTGCCAACGCTAAATATAGCATCTGCAGTTTTGTTGGTGATCGCGCCTCCGGTTACAGATATATCCTCGCCATCTTTTGGTGTAAGCATTTCGAGAAGCGTAATCTCTTCTGTTAAAATTATGTCGCCACCAATTTTTTCAAAYACAGTCACAAAACTCAACGCATTTCCAACCGTAATTGTAATTCCGTCTACTTTCGTAATTTCCACATCGTCGGCTATTAGCAATGTTACGTGAGATGGGAACACCAGGCTTTCTTCTATTTCAAAATCTGTGACACAAGTGATCGTTGCGCTTTGAGATGGATCTGGATATCGATTTAACGCCTCTTTTAATTCTACGAAAGTCGAAACATCTGCCTTTGCGACAACCTCGACAGTAATTGTAATGTCTCCTGAGTTTATATAATACTCCTCTGGGATATTGGCTGTATATACAAACCGACCTTGGTTATCGTCTGTAAAATCGTTTAGGTTAGGTGACCAAGTGATATTTTCAATAGTAATCGCATTGCCTGCTGGATCTTCTCCATTAAATACCATTGGTAAGTTAGGCTGCCCTTGATTTCCTGCCGAACTATCAACCGGAATGATTTGTTGCGCTTCATAGCTTCCTGGTAAAATKCGATCTACCATAATTTGGTTAAGCCAGTTATATATCACTTTAGGGTTAGTAGTTGCAATATCCCCGGTGCATTGGAACGTCKTGTTTCCTATCGCCGCGTCTATGGTGTTGATATCTTCTAGCAATACGCCATAGTTRTTGGTTTCGTCTTGCCAGTTCGCATTAATTGTAGTATTAGACATCTCAACGCTCGCTGTAGTTCCTTTAATAGATATTGCCGCAGAATCGTCGTCGTCATAGTTCTCATCTTGAGTAAATGTTACGTTGTTAATTTTCCATACTGCAGAGTCTTGAGTTGCGATCGCATGTTTTGTGTATCCTGTAATCTCAATATTTTCGATGGTAACTCGTGCCGCGCTATTGCTAGTGACTTGCGCACCGTTCGTTAAAACTAGCTTCTGGTCATTGGTTGTGGTAAGAGTACCGCTCTTCTCAATTTTTAATTCAGAATTCAATGTAATTTCGGTGCCTATRCTTGTTTTTCCACCAATAGCGTTCATAACATATCGGAAGTTTKCTTCGTCATGAACTTCTATAGTGCCGGCCTGATTTATCGCCGCACCATAATTTAAYCTCAAACTAGTTCCGTCTGGAATAACAAGCGTTACCTTTTCACCAATATTTACGCCTTGATTCAATACGATATTTGCGCCCTCRCCAATAGTTACTGTGTTTGCATGATCCTTGATGTTTGCTTCTTTGAGTGCTGCTATAAGCTTTTCTGCCGTATCGATTTTCTTATCTGGTGCTTCGATATTTGCAGTCAACGTTGATGTAGTTTTTGATACGCCACCTTTTTCTATTGTAACGGTAAATTGATACTTACCATCCACTCCGTTGGTGTTCTCTGGTACTTCATCCCATGTTGGTGCTTTCTCAAAGTTAACTCCATTTACAGTAACTACCATTCCCATATTTTGTACATTTAAGAACAACGTAATTGCATCCAAAACTTGCTTATGYGCAATCTCCTCTGTTGTGTGTACATCATAAGTCAAACCATAAAACTCTGGTAATTTTGCTTCYACTTCTTTTATCGCATTATCCACGATTTCTTGGTCGGCGGCAGTTGCGGTGACAAGTCCTGTAGATCCCGAAATAAATTGTGCCGGAACYGTAGTTTGCTCATCTTTCGATTTTACTTGCAAGAATAAATATTTGCCGATGTCCTCAACTGTTACCGTATATACGCTTGTTTTTGCCGAGTCGGTTTCAATCGCTACTGCCCCAGCTGGAATAACACTGTCTGATCCTGCTGTTGATTGCACATCAGATCTATACCACTGATACTCTACATCCACTCTCATATTTTCTTCTGTTGTAAGTTGCGCTGTCAAGATATCGCCCACGCTGGCATTGCCGATTGCAGGTAYATCTGTTGTGATCKCAATATCCACGGCCTCTATYTTAACCGGCTCCACTGTAATTTTCAAATTAGGAATCGTCACGCCCTCTGCAAATCCAAAGTTCGGGTTAGATAACGTTGCCACAGCTTCTAATTCGCCTGTTGTTGCGGTGTTGTCACTCAAAAGAGTCCATTCTACCGGCACAGCTGTAGTTGATGTCACGCCTGTATCGACATGTCTTGTTTTCACTTCTAATGTTTGYGGAAGTTTTGCTTTGATTTGATCTGTGCTATAGCCCACAAGAACTTTTACATCTGGTACGGTCACTTCTGTTATGATATTGCTCGCTATTACGCCTACTGCTGTAGTTTGTGAATCGCTGTATGCTTCGCCTGTGTTRACAGCCCCACCATTTCGGAGCAAAATCTTAATGTCATAGGTTTTGGTTCTAGACGAAGATCTGGCTTGCTCTTTKGCCAATACTTCTATTTCAACATCTTCTGTCGTAGGGTAGTTTTTCAAAATTTCTCTGGCTTGCATTTTGATATCTTCAACAACATTTGTGGCATTAGGGCTAATGGTAAATGGTTTGGTTAGGTTTGCTGCTGCTACTCTTACTGCGTCCGCATTTTCAGACTTAAATGCCTTATATTCAAATTCGTCTGTATTTGCCGGTACAGTATATTCTTGGTCTACTATAGTTGTTCCGTTTGGCCCTTCCGCYGTTAAAACCACTGTTACTTTGTCATAAGGATTTAACAAATATTTTCCATTGTTAACCTCTTGAACTATCGCACCCATCGCCATCTCGGTTGCCCCGTCCATAGACCCCGCGAAGAACGGCATAACGCTGCTCGCATCTCTTAGCGGCCACTGCCAGCTTGCGTTCTCACTAGCAGTCAACTCATCTTCGGAAAGTCTCCAGATAGCTAAACCGTTTTTGGTTACAAGTATATCGACGCTTGTTACCGCTTCGCCCAATCTATAATTTACTTGGGTTACGTTGTAATTAGTTCCTGGATAATCGCTGCCTGCTGGTACAACAGTAAACGCCTCTGCCGCGAACGCAATGTCCATCTTACCAAATTCTTTTGCCTCTGTATCAAATTTTTCTTGATCAGCTGTAAGAGTCTCTATCGCCGTTGCAATTTCTTCTGTCGTTGCATACTCATTATCTATAACCGCCTGCGCTGCTGCAATGTTTGCGGCCAACGCATCTTTTTCTGCTTGATCAACCCACTTATCTTTAACGAATACGTCCACTCCGCCACGATCACTCAAAATAGTTTCGTCTAAGTTTTTCTGAACCTCGGCTATCAATGCCGATAATCCTGTCTTATCAGTTTTGGTAAATAGCTGAGTTGCCTCTGTAGATTTTACGCCTGCTTTGTCATATGCCACGGCCTTAATAGTGGTGGTTTCGGTAAGTGTTACAGTTTGATTTGTAGTATATCCTGTTAGCGTATCGTCTGGTATTGCGTTATTTGTTGTGTAATACATGGTGGTATTCTCAGGTACTACTATCTCAACAGTCATGTCTGTATCAAACGCACCAGTTTCTGGAATAAATGTAGGTGCAGCAACAATAGCACTCTGATATGTCGCATTGTCAAAATCAGATTGCGTAATAGTATAGGTACCAGTAAGAATGTGTTTTTCGTTTGTATCGGTGGTAACAGTAACTTTGATACCCACTTCTGTTCCTACATCTAGCAACGTATCGTTACTAACTGTAATAGGAGACGTATCGATATTGTCCAATGTTCCGTCTACCATAATACTAGATCCGTCGCGATATGGCCATAAACACGCATCTGGTGCAAGTGTTCTCGCGGAAACTGGTTCAAATTTATTTTTCCAAATTGTTTTTTCGCCTTGCGTAATTTCTAATTCTGCAAAGTCATATGCATCTGTTCTAGAGAAGTTGATCGACATTTCTTGATATCCCTCTAGTGTCGTACCCGTCGTAATAGTTCCGTCAGCAGACTGAGTCAATACCGCATCTACGCTAGGCTCTCCGCCTTTCCATTTTACAAATAAGTCAGAATCATACGGACTTGCTGTAATCACAGATTCAAGTGCCACGGTTTCGCCAGCTGTTGCAGTTACTGTTGCTGTTGAGTCATCTAGTTTAAGAGTTTCTCTTCCAAGCGTTACGCTATACGTAAATTTACCGTCTGTTCCAACTGTGTTGTTTGGCATACCAGCTATCGCAGGATTGAAGTCTTTCTCTGTAACTGTTACGTTGATTTTGTCTAGGAACGCTATACCTGCGTCCTCTAACATTTTGGTAATTGCGTTTTTCACAACTGCTGATGCTTGAGTTACATCTGCAGATTCTGCTTGAGTAAGCGGTATRCTAAATGTTCCCGCCGTAACAGCGTCTTCTATCACTTTCTTAGCAGCATYGACCTTCGYTTGGTCTGCCGCTTCTTGGTCAAATCTTGTTGCGATAATCTTCGCTGGTTGCTTTTCTGTTGTTGCCGTAGTTTTAACATTGGCTATGCTAAGAGTAGTTGTGTATTGATAGCTTCCGTCTGTACCGAGATTGGCAGTTCGTGTCTCGCCACCTATAATATCCACATCTTCACCAGCCACCGCTGCAACAAAGTCTGTCGCAGACCCTCTCACAATAACTGCAATGTTGGTTATGCTTTTAGTTGCCAAGTACTCTAAAATTGCTTTTTGTATAGTCGCGCTAGCAGTGCCTGTAGTTTCTGCATCTACTTGCTTTATCTCAAATGTCTTTGTATTGATCAAGTTTTCCGCCTCCGTCAAATTTTTCTGCTCAGGGCTAATAATATTTGTAACTTTATAGGATTTGCTTCCAATGTTTCCTTCATCATCTTTCACATAAATAGTATAAGTCTTATTTTCGTTCACTACAAATTCGTTGAAGTCTTGCCATGTTGCCTGTTCATCTATACTGTATTTTAGATTGACATCGAGTATATCGTCTCCTGTCACATTAACAGCGATGGCAGCTTCTTCAGAATCATTGATTAAAGTATGAGAAATTTCAAATTCAGGAGCTTCAGCATCTACATAATGATTTGCTTCAATAGGCGCTGTAATTTCTTTGGTATCTACCGATTGATCACCCTTAGATATCTTAACAGTAAATTTATAGCTACCATCTGTACCCTCTATATCGTCCCATACACCAGTTGTTGCCTTCACAAACTCGATTTCTGTAATTTCGCAAACAAGACCTTTGCCCACTTCAGCTCCAAGGCTGTCTATTACATCTTGTATAAGCTCATTTGCTTTTGCGTGAATTAGCAATTTAGCTTTTGCAGCAGTGCTTGCAGCGTCTTGCGCTAATACAGCGGCAAATGCATTTTCGACCTCCACAGCTACTCGTGCCTGCTCGATTTTTTCAGCTGCAGTTATAATATCAGTTATCTCAATATTCGTTCTCTGATCAGATAGATTTTCATCAGAGTCTTTAACTACAAGAACGTATGCGCCGTTGTCTGTGATATTCAACTTGTTTGAATTGCCCCAAGTGACTCCGCCGTCTAAGCTATATTGTAATCCAGCTTCTCCAGCATCTGCGCCAGTCACTGTTATTGTTATTGTTTGCGTTTCTTTATCTGCGCTTAATCCAGTCGCGTCATTACCAGCCACTGTATACGTAGGCCCCTCTGTATCAACATATTCATTCGCATCGATAACCGCAGACAACTCCTTGGTCGAAGTAAGCTCTCTTCCACCTCGTGTTACATCTACAGTAAACGAATAATTTCCGTTAGTACCCGCAGTGTTATCATACGTTCCAGTTTGTGCTTCTACAAATTTTTCTGCAACATCTTTTACAACCGCTTCTATTTCAGTTGCAGATGCGGACAATGTTCTTATGATAGCGTTGTTGATTTCGTTCTGCACTTCTACTCGCGCTTTATCAATTTCGTTATGCGAATCTTGATTTAACTTGTAGGTGCTAACAGCCATATTTTCAATGATATTAATTGTGGCTTTGATCGCAGCTTTATCTTGCCCCTCTTGATCAAACTTGTATGATAGAATCGTTGCGAATATAGTTCTTCCGTCATTAATTTTTGCAGATTCTGTACCGCTGCTAACCACAAGCGTAAAGTCATAATTACCAGGTGTACCATCTGCGTCACCGTCAAAACCAGCTTCTGCCTGATTAAAGGTTTCCTTAGTAATCGTAATATCTACTTCAATCTCGCCCAATAGATTTTTGATTTGGGCCATAATATCGTCATGAGCAGTCTGTTCTGTATCTGCTGCAGTTTTTTGTTGTATTACAAATGAATTGGTTTCGAGATACTTATTTAAAAGATCTCGTGCTTCAGCCACGCTATCTGCTGCAGTATAAGGAGTTGCGATAATCTGAGGCACAATATTTCGGCTATCTTCTGATTGAGTACCTCTAGACAATGTTACGGTGAATGAGTAACTACCGTTAACGCCAAGGTTATCATTTGCATCGCCCGCTGTACCCGCTGTAGCCTCTTTATATGAAATTTGAGTTATGGTCACAGCTACGTTGGTGCCTAGGCTACTCATCAAATCTTCCATTGTTTTTGTTACCGCGGCCTTTGTAGTCGCCGCATCTACATGAGTTTCTTGATTTAATCCAAAGTAAGTATCAATATCTGTAATAGCTTCGATTGCTTGTAATGCCTCGGTAATTTTTTCTTGGTCAAATTTAACTTGATCAAATGGAATAGGATCAATAACAATAGTTTTCTTATCGCTTACTAGAGTAGTTGAGCCCACTGTTACTGTTACAGTAAAGTCATATTGACCTGCAACACCCGCGTTGTCATTTCCAGACGGTGCTGGAATACTGTTTATATCGACTCCTTCTTTTGCTGGAACATAACGTCCGTCAGGTTGAATTACAAAACTGTCTACCGAATGAGCTGCAATGATTTTTTCGATTTCTGTTTCTAGATGAGCTATAACATCTAATTTGGCCGCCGCATCGTCTGTAGGATTAGTTTGTAGAACTGCATCGATAACTGCCGCGTTGATCGCTTCTATCGCTTCTTGCGCTCTGTCGTCACTAGAATATTCTAACGCCTTAACCGGAGCCGAAATCATTTTTGTAGTTCCCGTCGCTGTTCCGCGTTCTATCTCAACCGTAAAGTTATATGCGCCATCCACTCCTGCAACGTTGTCTAACGTACCTTTTTGAGCCGCAACGTATGGATTTTCTGTGTCATCTACTACCGTTAACTTCAATTCTGGAGCCGCATACAAAGCGATCAAACGCATATTCATACCCGCAATAACTTCTTCAACTTTTGCACGTGCCAATGCCACATCGCCATGATCAACTTGAGTTAATCCATAATCAGCCAGTGGAAGCTCTTCGATAGCGGCTTGGGCRTCGTTAACTTCTTGTTTGTCTGCAGCAGCTTGGTCGAATTGATATGCAATAATATCCACGGATTTGCCAGTTATGACRTCGYTTWYTGTMTCATTCAATCTTGCAACAATATTGACTACAAACGAATAGCTACCATTTTCTCCWATATATCCATCCGCACCAGGCTTGGCTTCCTTATATTCAGTTTTAACAACTGTTGGTTCAACGCCATTCATGTGTTTTGTTTCAAGAAGTATCTCGACTTGTTTTTGAAGATTTKCAGTTGCAGTAACTTCTGTTACATCAGATCCATCCGCTTCTAATTGTCTGATAGCCGTAAACACATGATCTGTGATTAAGTTTTTCGCATCAGCGATTTCTTGCTCTGGTGCATATGACGCGGCCTTAACTATCGCTCTCTTGTCTCCACTTGTTGAGTTATAGTCACCTCTTGTTAAAGTAACTCGATAATCAACGTAACCGTCAGCGCCTTCAGTAGATCCCGGAGTTCCCGATACTGCAGCTTCAAAAGCAATCACCTCGACAGAAATAATGATTGGAGCCTCAAAGCCAGGAATATCTGCTAACTTACCTTTAATAGTTTCTGCTGCCTCTGTTTCGTTTGCAGCATCAAACTGGCTAATCGATTCTAAAATTCCATCATTAACTTTTGTAATAGCAAGATCTACAAGTTCCTTATCCGCAGCTGCCTGATCAAACTTTTGTGATAGAATATTAATCATATAATCTTTAGTAGTCGCAGTAATGCTAGAATCAGTTTTGGCAGATACAGTTACAGTAAAGCTAAGTGATCCATCGRTACCGTTTGCTGTTTGATCCGCACCTGSAACAGCTGGTGTATATGTGCCGYCATTAATAGTTGCGTCCACATCGTCAATTCCTGCAGCCAAAAGCATTTGATCCACTTGTGCCTTAACACCCGCCATCGATGTTTCTCTGGAATTGTTTTCGTTGTTTTCTACATTTTGTTGAAGAGCGACAAATGATGCATCATCTATTGCTTTATTGATCAAATCTTTGGCTTCGTTAACTTCTTCTTCTATAGTATACACAGTTGCTGTAATTATGGCAGGAGTTACGAGAGTATCAGTTGCAGTTTCGCGAGCCAATGTTACAGTATAATTTAATACGCCATCGGTACCGGCATTGTTAGGAGCTGTTCCGGTCTGTGCTGGAGTGAAGTCAGCTGCAGTTGCGGAGACAGTTGCAGTTAATTTCAATACATCTTTAACKCCTTCTATTTCGTTAACTTTCGCTTGTACTGCAACTACAGCCGCCTCTACAGTTTCTGCCTCAGCTTGCAAGACAGTTATTCCRGCCGCAGTAATAGCGCCTTTGGCAATCGCTAGGAGTCGTAAATCTTCTGCCTCTTGATCAAATTTTTCTGCTGTTATAACAACAGTCGCAGTCTCGGTTGTTTGAGATGGGATAGTGTTATCTTTGGCTTCCAGCGTTACAGTAAATTTAAAGTGTCCGTTTCTACCTTCAATATCTAARTCCTTACCTGCAGTTGCTCGATTAAATTCGCCTGGATTAATTACAACATTAAGCGAATCAATATTGGCATCRGCAAGCAGTTGTTCCACTTGGGTCTTCATGCTTTTTGCAGCTTCTTCGGCAGAATCGTTTTGTCCAGTTGCCACCACCTGATCGATCGGAGTAAATCCGTCACTTGTAATCAGACCTTGGAGCATTGCCATCGCATCGGCCATTTCTTTTTCTACAGTATATTTAGTCGATTCTATAACTGCCGTTTTCTCAACGTTTTCAGTTGCAGTACCGCGAACAATCGATACAGTAAAGTCTAGCGATCCGTCTGCTCCATTTGGATTTGCCGTATCACCTTTTGTAGCCGCAGTAAATCCGTCCGCTGTTGCGGTAACAGTTACGACTAGATTTTTAACACCTTTAACATTTTCTAGCTCATCAATTTTTGCCTGAACTGCGGCAATGGCCGCGTCTAGAGTTTCCGCATCCTTTTGCTCAACAATTATATCAGCACCCTCGATTGCAGCTTTGGCAGCAGCAGCAAGTTTTTTATCCTCAACTTCTTGGTCAAACAATGTTGCAATGATAGGCACATTAATTTCGGCAGTTTGGTCGGTTGAAACAGTAACTCCATCGTCAGCAGTTTTAGATAACGCAACAGTAAATTTATACGAACCATTAGTACCGTTTGGTGTTCCATCTGTTCCTTCGATAGCTGCAACAAAATCGACCTGATTAATTACCGGAGTAACACCCGTAATATCAGAGGTTGGTACAACAATATTGTTTGCTTGTTCCAATATATTTGCTTTGGCCTGTTCTTCAGTTCCGTTATCTGCCTGAGCAAGAGATTTAAACGCGCTAGGAGCTTCGAGGCGAGATTTTGCATCTGCAACAGCCACATCTGCTGTATAAGGGTTCGCACCAGTTTGAATGCTAGCCTCAAACTTAACTAGTGCCGAATTGAGAGCAACGCTGGCAGAGTTAATTTCCTCTTGAGTCGCATCTGAATTATTTGCCACTGCTTGCGCCTCTGCAATAGCATTTTGGAGAGCAGTCTGAGTTGCTTTACTGATATACTTAAAGCCTTTGTCTACATTATTTACTGGATCATCTATTATAGAATACAAGTTGACGATCTCATTTGCATGAGCAATAATTGTATTGAGCTCTGTAAAGTCTACAGTTTGCGCAACAGCAATTTGAATTGCAGATTTAAATGTGCTTACAGCCTGATTGAGTTTTACTATTAAAGCATCGATAACAGCTTGATCCGACGCTTTTGCAGGATTTTGAATCCAAACATTTGCCTGTTCTATTACATCATTTAGGGCATTGATATGGCTTACTGCAACATACTTAGTTCCTTCTGCCAAATAGGCTCCATCGTTGCTTGCCACAATACCTGTTTTGGCATCGTTAGCAAGATCAACCGCAGCTTTTAATTCTGTAACATCAGCGGCAACGGAGCCAAGTTTTTTCGCATCTTCAAAAGTTACAATAGCGGCATTAAGTTTGTTAGTAAGATTGGTTATTGCACTAGATTGGCTTGTGCTTGGAGCAGTGGCGATCAATTTTTCTGCTTCATCAATTACCGCATCCAAAGCATCGACGTGTGCTTGCGTTACATAATATTCGTCAGCTGGAACTGTACTGCCGTCTTCGGAAATAATAGCAGCAAGCTTAGCTGCCTTCGCCTTATCGATAGCAGTTTGTAGAGTTTTTGTATTTGCAGTAGAAGCTTTGGTACCCACCTTGATGCTATTCTTATATACTACGATTTCTATTTGCAACTTTGCAGTAAGCGCATCAGCATCAGATTGGCTAACAGAATCAGCTGCCATAAGATCTCTAGCCTGAGCAAGTAGAGAAGTCAAGGCATCTGCTCTTTCGGAAGTTACAAATTTAACACCTTTAGCGACTTTTGCTGGATCAGTTTGATCAATTACAGAAACGCCAACGCTGGCTCCGATGGCCCAATTCATGGCATTTTCTAAGCCGACAAGATCAGTAGCTTTGGTACCGACTTGTGTTGCTTCATTGTATTTTGCAGACGCATCATTTAGATTTTTCATAGCCTGATCGATTTGATCTTGATTTTTAGATTCGAGAGCTTTTTTGGCCTGATCAATAGCTTTATCAAGAGCTTCTTTTTCGTGAGCTGGAACAAAGATTACACCTTTATCATATTGATTTGGATTTATAGAGGCACCAGGAGCAAGAACTACAACAACATTATTGCTAGCCAAATCTTCTGCATTTTTGAGTATAGCATCGAGACTAGCCGTACTAGCAGGCATGGTTCCGGTTTGGCTATTTGCATGTGCAACAAATGAGTCAATAGCATTCTTTAATTCGAGAGCCAAAGCATCGACCATAGATTGATCCGTACTAGCTGGGCCAGATGCAATCAATTTTTGTGACTCAACGATTAGAATGTTTAGCTCTGCAAGCTGAGAAGCAGTGACATACTTTTTGCCTTGTGCCACGAGATCCGCAGAGTCAGCAACAGTAACGCCAAGTTTTGCGTCATTGGCATCAGCTAACGCATCGCGCAACTGTGTGAGATCCGCAACCTTGAGACCAACTTCGATCGCATCGTTAAAATCTTTAATAGCCTGGCTTAATTCTTTTTCAACTTGAGCAAGAGAATTTCCGTTACTCTCTGGATTATCTACTTCTGCTTGAGCTTTGGCAATAGCCGCGTTAAGCGCATCGAGAACATCTTGTGGCACAAACTTAGTACCCTTAGCCATATCATCAGCTGCAGTACCGACAGCGATACCTTTCTTAGCATCATCGGCTTTTGCGATAACAGTGCTGAGATATGGTTTATTTACAGAAGTAATAGTACCAGCCTTCGCTGCAGCATCGAAATCAGCTATAGCCGCGTTCAAATCTACAATTGCTTGATCGATAGTTTCTTGACTTGAATCACCCACAACGTTTCCGGAGCTATAAGATGCCAATATGTCGCTAAGAATTTTTTCAGCAACAAAAACAGAAGCCTTAAAATTATCCATTTCGGCTTGGCTAACAAACTTTTTATCTTGATGAACTTCGTCAGCGCTTTCCGAAACCAAGGTGTCGTTCATTTTGGCAAGAGCGTTCGCAATTGCGGTTTTGAGAGCTGCCGTATCAAGCATAATTTTAGGATATACAGTAATAGTCTTGCTTGGATTACCRGCAACAGTTTTGCTATAAGCCACAACATAAATTTCATACTTTGTAATAGGATCTAAATTGTYAAGAGTCGCGCTGCCAATGGAACCCTTTACAGAAGAGAAGTTTGACAAGCTGTTAACTGGGCGATAAAAGACTCTAGTGTGAGTAGCCTTGTTAGTGTTATAAGTGAGTTTGATCTCACCATTTTTATCGACGTGTGCCACGACGTTARCCGGCGATGCGGGTGCAACACTTTGGCTATCGAGAATAACAGTTGTCTGCGCTTCCGCCGATGCCTCACCATTAGTTTTAGCAACAACAGAAATAGTATACTCACCATCTGCTAGATCTGTAATAATAATTCCCTCAGCTGAATATGGCGTATTAATAGTTTTAGATATTCCATTAATTGTATATGTTAAATCATAAGAAGTTGCGGCCTGAACTTGGTCAAACGTTACCTTAATGCCACCATCAAGAGCTTTCGCGTTTAAATTGGTTGGGGTTTCTAGAACCGCGGCACCTAAAGTATACGCAACATCAGACTCCCATAGAGGACCTTCGTTGTCATCTTCRACAGCTTGAACAGCAACAAAATAGCCGACACCCGCATCGAGGTCAGAAAGTTTAGCCTGCGCTTCGTCTACAAGTATAGACTTTGTATATTTTCCTTTTTCTATTCCATAAGATACTTTATATTCTGGCCATCCGGTATCATCCCAAGTAACAGCAAGACTATTTGCATTTTCAGTGATCTTAACTCCTTCGATATGTTCGGAGAACACTTCAGATTCAGTTGCAAATAAGTTTAGTTTAATATTGAAGATAGATACGGTTGATTGACCATCAGCATCAGTAATAACGACAGTTACCTTTACAACAACTCCATCTAAATCTGGAATAGGTATCTTTATAGTAGATACAGCCTTAATAGGAGTAGAAATCGCTCGAGCCATTGAAGTATTATCAAACGGAATTTTTAACTGCTTGGTTTCGTCACCATCTTTGTGATCTACTACTATGTAACCTTTTTTTGGCTGATTATTCATAGGAGCAGTAATGGCAACTTCCTTGATAGCATCAGTTGAGTTTACGGCAATAGGTATAGAAATCGTGTGATCTTGATCGATTTTGCCCGCAGTTTCGATAACCACCTCTGTTGTGTTATTAACATCTAGCAAATCGTCAGGAGTACCACCGCGTACTATAGCTCCAAGAGTTCCTTCAATTTTTTCGACCTGTATAATCTTATTAGTAAAACCGTTTTCTACGATATCAGATTTATCTTCTTTCTGATCATTAGACCCCCAAAAAGCAAAGGCGAGATCTCTAATATCTAACTTGCCATCGTGAGTTACATCCAGCTCTTTTTTATTAGCATCTGTAGTCAAGCCCTGTACAATATTTTCTCTATCAGCTTGATCTACTGATCCAGAACCGTCAACATCACCCGCAGTAAAAGAGCCATCGCCTGTTCCAATAATCACCAATTTATTATAATCAGTTATTTCTATGTTCTTTGCGGTATAAGTTTTATAACCCGCAGATTCGAGAGTAACATTGTATTCGGTTGAAGCCAACCCTGATACTGCAATAGTCAAGTCATCTAACCCCAACGTTAAATTGGCTATAATGTTCTTGGATTCGCTATTACTATACCCCTCAAATTCTGGATAAAACCCGTGTGGATCTACATGTATGATCACCTTTTTTGAAGAATTATTCGCAGCTGTAATAGTTAGAGTTCCAGACCAGTTTTCTGGGTCGATTTTATAGTCAAAGTTTATTTTAACGTCCAAGTTACCCACGTTATCTGTGATAGTAGATATATTATTCATTTCATTTAAACTAGTTATATGCGCATATGTTGGAATGTTTAGTGTGATAGTTGCGGTGGCCAACAAAAACGCGAGCCTTTTGTGTAATTTCATCTTAGTCCTCCCTAAAATTTTAATAAAAAACTATTACAATTGTTGGATACATTATCCTAATCTCCATCTCCTGTCAATTATACTATACCCCCCTTACCTAGTCAATATTGCTTTCTGAAATATATATCGGTAATATTTGTATTTTGCTTAAAAAATTCGAAAAATTGTAATAATAATGTTGTTGCTTTTTAACATAAAAAATAAATTAAATTGAGTGCCTCGACATTATGTCTAATGAAATATGGAAAATAAATGTTTCTACCAGTGTATTACGGTTTATTAAAAAAATGACTTC
Source organism: Candidatus Epulonipiscium viviparus (assembly GCF_000171335.1). GTDB lineage: Bacteria > Bacillota > Clostridia > Lachnospirales > Cellulosilyticaceae > Epulonipiscioides > Epulonipiscioides viviparus. The sequence goes on along the minus strand of NZ_ABEQ01000001.3, from coordinate 22,814 downwards.
TTATAAAAAAACTTTGACACTACACACATATGATTGCAACAGGTTATCTTATTACAACTTTACTATAGAATTTCAAATTTTAATTTGTCCATTACGCTAGTTGCATATAAATATATAGAAAAAATAAAAAATAGACCAACTCTATATAATGAGAGAATTAGTCTGCTTTGAATTATTTTTATATGATATGAATCACATTTTTAAAATTGGTTAAGCTAATATATGATTTTATAATTTTTTATTACAACGCAAGAAATATAGTTAAAAACACATTACGCAAGTTTAACAATGCAAAAAAAATGACCAACACTATTTATAAAAACTACATTATTACAATATATAATATGAATCTATTAAAAAATCATTTCTATAGATCATTTACAACAGAAAAGAAAGGTATACCTACATTTTAGGTATTGGGTAGAGGAAAATGATGAGTACCATTGTAGTGAATCATATATCAAAACAACAAGGTGATTTTACATTAAAAGACATTAATTTTAGTTTACCTAGCGGAAAAATTATGGGGTTAATTGGTAAAAACGGTGCTGGAAAGAGCACCACAATCAATCTTATAATGAACTCGATAAAACCTGATAGTGGAGAAATTTCAGTATTGGGTGTTAAAAACACATCACGTGATTTTAAGAACGTGAAAGAAAATATTGGACTAGTTCTCGATGAGAGCTATATACCTGATATTTTTAATGTAAATGACATTAATAAAATTATGAACTTATGTTATAAGCAGTGGGACAAGCAGRTATATCACAAGTATATCAATTATTTTTCATTAGATCCCCAAAAAAAATTTCAAGACTACTCCAAAGGAATGAAAATGAAACTAGGCATCGCTATAGCATTGTCTCACGGTAGTAAAGTATTAATTTTAGATGAAGCTACTAGCGGACTTGACCCTATTGCCAGAGAAGAAGTATTAGAGATATTAACAAAATTTGTTCAACAAAGTGATAATCATTCTGTTTTGATTTCTTCTCACATAATAAGTGATTTAGAAAAAATTTGTGATAGTATTACTTTGATTCATCAAGGTCGTCAAGTTTTAAGTCAAGATAAGAAACAAATATTAGAGAATTATTCTATTATTAATGTAGATGAACAAGAATTAGAATTATTACCCAAAGATATTATACTTGGTAAAAAGAATCATAAAGGTATCTATGATGTATTAATTGAAAAAAACAAAGTTAGTTCTATTAATTATCCAGAACAAAATTATGTTTTAGAAGATATTATATTACTAATGATTAGAGGTTTAGAGGAGGAGAGGAAAAATGCTAGGGTTATTAGTCAAAGACGTTTGGTTTAGTTGGAAAAAATGTAAACTTGCTATAGGAATAATCATTCTTATGGCAGTAGTTTCGCCTTATATATTTTTAGCACTTTTTCAAGCAGTGTATATGTGTAGCAATATTATAGCAGCAGATGAAAAAAGTCATTGGGATAAATTTTCTGTCATGTTGCCGCTGACAGATTTTGATCATGTTTTCAGTAAATATTTATTTGGTTATCTCTCTTTAGGTTTTTCTATATTTTTTACTGCTATTAGCTTAATGATACTGAAATATTTGGGTGCAAATACTATAGATGATCTTATGACATCTCTTATGTTTATGAGTATTTTATGCCTTATATATGTCGCTGTTACCAATGCTCCTTTAATAATTTTCGGCACTGAAAAAGCTAAAGCAATTATATTGCTAATGTTTGCAGGATTTTTAGGACTTATGCCTCTTATACCTAATATTAATTCATACATGGCAACTTTGAACGAAGCTAAAACTTCAGGAACATTTTTAGGTTTAATGTTTATTGGAGCTGTTATACTAAACGTCATTTCTATAACAGTTACTGTCAATTTTAAACGAAAAAAAATAATTAGATATCATTAAAAAACAACCCTAAATGCTGAGTATCACGATTGAATTATCGATACTCGGCAAAATATAAAAACCCGAAATTCAAATATCATCTTATCTCAATCACATTTGTCTTATCATTGGTTCAAATCTCTTCATACTGACTCCTCTAAAACTTCTTCTGCTACAGCAAATTCTACTACTTTTGATCCTAACAATATAGGAAATAAATGCCATATATAAAAAGCAGACCAACTCTATGCGAATTAGTCTGCTGTGAATTATTTCCATACAATTAGATTCTAAATATCTGTTTAAACAGCTTAGCCTGAATACAAAATAGACCAACTCTATATAATGAGAGCGAGCAGTCTTAGGAAATAAATGCCATATATAAAAAGCAGACCAACTCTATGCGAATTAGTCTGCTCTGATTTATTTGTATTAATTAAATTCTAAATATCTTTTTGAACATCTTAGCAAAAACATTTGTCTTCGTGTTCATTACGATTTCAGCTGGCTCTTCGAATACTAGTTCTTCAAATTCTAGTTCTTCAAAGATTTCTTCAGCTACCGGCTCTTCAAAGACTTCTTCAGCTACCGGCTCTTCAAAGACTTCTTCAGCTACCGGCTCTTCAAAGACTTCTTCAGCTACCGGCTCTTCAAAGACTTCTTCAGCTACCGGCTCTTCAAAGACTTCTTCTGCTACCGGCTCTTCAAAGACTTCTTCAGCTACCGGCTCTTCAAAGACTTCTTCAGCCACCGGTTCTTCAAAGACTTCTTCAGCTACCGGCTCTTCAAAAAATTCTTCTGCCACAAATTCCTCTATTGCATACTCCTCGATCGGTGCTGATTCTAGTACCGCCTCCTCAGCTGCATACTCCTCGATCGGTGCTGATTCTAGTACAGCCTCCTCAGCTGCATACTCCTCGATCGGTGCTGATTCCAGTACAGCCTCCTCAGCTGCATACTCCTCGATCGCTACCGATTCTAGTACAGCCTCCTCAACTGCATACTCCTCGATCGCTACCGATTCTAGTACAGCCTCCTCAGCTGCATATTCCTCGATCGGTGCTGATTCTAGTACAGCCTCCTCAGCTGCATACTCCTCGATCGGTGCTGATTCTAGTACAGCCTCCTCAGCTGCATACTCCTCGATCGGTGCTGATTCTAGTACAGCCTCCTCAGCTGCATATTCCTCGATCGGTGCTGATTCTAGCACAAATCCATAAGTCGTCTCTTCTACCACTTCTAATGACATCGCCGGATTTTCTAGGCTCTCTTCTCCTAAATGTGGTTCAAATAATGCCTCTTCCTCGAATAACATTTCTTCTTCGAATAATACTTCTTCCTCGAATAGTGCCTCTTCTAGTTCTAACTCCTCGGCAAAATTTTCCTCAAATTCATTAATCTCTGGCATCTCTGGAGTTGTCATCTCTGGAATTTCTAATGATGGTAACATCACTTCTGGAATTTCGATTTCTGGCGCCTCAAATGCGTCGTCGTTCTCAAATTCAGATTCAAATAGCGGAATTTCTTCATACAATGGTTCATCAAATTTGTCTTGTACCAACTCGTTAATATAGATCACTTTTCCATCGACATTTATTGTGCCATACGTAGCCGGATTTCTATAGCTCACTGATGTATATAGTGGTGCATCGTAATCACCCTCTGTAGCATTTGGATCTGGCTCTACATCTATATTATATAGAGCTACACGTGCCTCAAAATATGGATTGAATATAATTGACTCCGAAACCTGATATGTGCCCCTTTTGTCTGGCATTTTTTTCCACTTAATCTCTTCTGCATTACTGTATTCGACTTGGATTTCATACTCGTCTTCAAGATATTCATCCAAAGACGTACTCAAGAAGTGTACCATACTACCTGATTTTTTCGTCTCCAATGGTGCAAGCTCCATATTATTGAGAGTAAACGCAATAGCATTAGTGTCGATTACTTTATTGTCTGCATCTACGAGAGCAAATTTTAACCCGTCCTCAACTTCGGCTAATGCTTTGCGCGCTTCATCGGTATTAGCGACGTTAAATGTGCTCATTACATCAAATGTTGTAAAGCTTATGAAATCTCCATCTACATCTTCAATAAGATTAAAAACATCCTTGCCGTCGGCAGTTACTGTACTACCTACGGTAAATGCATTCTTAGAAACTAATATCTTATGATTAATCGGTACTTTATTTAATGTTACATCTACCCAATGATTCGTTCCATCTGAAAATCCAAAGCTTTCAATTTCGGCCGGCATTGGGAAATCGGATTCTTCCATTGTGTATTCCATTGTTTTTCCAAGTTCTACAGAGCCATCTGCAACAGAGGCAACAAGAATTCTGTCTCCTGCTGATAACTCGTTAGTTGAGCCAAATTGCTCTGTATATGCTTTCTGCAAGGTCGCTATAGAAATGCTTCCTTTAGCCGGATCCAAATCCCCATCGGTTTTAGGATCAATTTTGCGATCCTCTCTCACTGCCACGGCAGCGTCTTGTGCGCCAGCTTTAGCAAATGCGTAATAGTGGAACTCGGCTCTATCATCTGGATACAAAATAATTAAGTTATCGCCCTCCACTCCAACAAATCTCGGAGCTTTTAATTGCCCAATATCCGATTGTGTATACGCATGAGTTGCAGTTAGCTCGTGACCATCTTTGTAGTTCTCATTTTTAACCAAAATTTGGATTCGTCCAGGGTTTTCATCTTTAGTATCTAATGGATATCCTGCTGCAGATGTGTATTTATACACTATGTCGCGTTTGAGAGAACCTTCGAGTGCCGTGCCACCACCATCATTGATGTTCGTTCCACTTGCCTCTACCGCATCTTCTATATCATCAACCTCTAACTTATCGTCACGAATGGCAATATATACTTCTGTTCCGTCTGATGCGTATTGATTATACTCCTTAATTGAAACAGTATTTCCTTCTATTTGAATCGTTGGCGTCGGCTTAAATATTACATCGTTTGGTGTAATGATATCCGTCACTATAATTGGCATAAACCCGTCTTGCGATGCGGATATAAAGACCTCCAAGTTTTTGTTGGTATTAAAATCTGGTAGCCTCTTAAACGCGATAGGGGTGTTATATATTCGCTCGCTGCCTCTAATTATCAACTCATTATTATCTATTGTCACCGGATGGTGTGCTGTTCCTAGTAGATTTTTCTTGGATGCGTCTTCGTCATATATTGTATATTTTACATTTGCATTTTTGTTGTTCTTGTCGATAACAATGGTACCTTTTTCTCTACGCATTGTCGGCGCTTGCAGTCTTTCGTAAACCAAAACAGATTCATGAGTTACGTCTCCAATAACTGCTGTTGCTATAATATGCAATTTTCCACCTGCTGGCAATATGTCATTATTTGGTGTTAAATAAAAATATGACGTAGGCTTATCTTTCAGCTCTGCTATATCCCCCGCTTTAATTACGTTTCCGTTTGCATCTGTGGTTTTATACGTTAACTCCAATACATCATCAGGATCTTCTCCCAAGTTATCGATGAAATCTTTTATTGCATAGGAATCGATATTCATCATGAAATGATCTTTACTAACGCTAGATACATACGTAAAGGTTACGCTCGGTGTTGGGAACTCTTCTACTTTATCCGAATATCCATAAACAGTCTTATAGTAAGTCGAGCTTCCTTCCGCTGTTGCCACGTCAACCCTTATACTTTCTCCTGCTGGAATATCTACTGATGGTATGTCGGCTGTATAATTATAAGTTAATCCTTTGTTGCTCATAATCGGTTCTAGCGGTGTATATGGGTCTGGTTTAGCGCCGTCCACAAGATATGTCATAGTTATTTCGTTTGGATTAACAAAATCTCGCAACATAACACTAAGCGTATGGCCTCTAAAAACTGCTCTTGCGGCCGAGCTGGTCGGTTCGAACTCGATTGCGTCTATGGTAATTGTATCATCGTTGATTAAATCATCCTTTGGTTGAATAAATGGTGTTGCAGAATTCTTTGGAGCAACTCGCAGCGCGGCTGTAGAAATATCAGGTATCGTAGCTATTGCTTTAATGTAAGTTGTTACCATATCCAGATCCATAACTGCACTTTGCGAATCACCAATAAATTTCCATTCTGGTGTTTCAACATTTGGATTATCGATATATTGAACTTCTGCTATCGGCGATTCTGGTGAACTTCCTAATTCTTCAGAAGGGATCTTCACAGTCATAGTTGATGCGCTAAAGGTAACATCCAGCGTTGGCGCTTCGACGGCTGTTGGCGAGCTTAGCGTGACAGGAACTGTATAACTTATATTTTCGTTTTCAGTTCCCACTAATCTAATCGTTACTTTGTCGCCTGTCGTAACTTCTGGTGCCTTATGCGTATCATCAAGCGTTTTGTATTTAGGATCAGGATCAGACCCAGTATTTACCGAGAATTCAGTCGATTCAATCGCATCTCCATACGCTGTGAACGTGCCGTCGGCAGCAGTGATTCCCACCTCCGCTTGCCATTTTACGTTTAGATCGGCAGCTTCATTAATGCTTGCAATAAAGTTATCTCCAGTAAATAGTAAATTAAGAGGTGTTGGAGGTATCGCGAATGATGTTTGAGCTGTTTTCCCAGTTAAAGTTTGGTGCTCTACTTTCAACGTAACAGTTCCTCCATTATTTTCAAATGCCTTAACGAAGTTTTCGCGTGGTACATTAGCTACTGCAGACTCGCCCTCTTGTGTCCAGTCTAATATTGTATTAGCATCTCCTTGAAGATTAGTATCAGTCGCATCTTCAAATGTGACGTCAAGGTTAATAATATCGTCATGCTCATTTACAACAGCTCCCGGAACTTCAATGCGTACAAAATCTTCGCCCTTTTCACTCTCTCCAACAATCGGTTTGGCCATTTCTATCTTCGGTATGCCTATTGGCGAATCTGCGCTATTTAGTAATAACCAATCCTCAGCATGAGATACTGTTACTTGAATTTCATTATCGGCTTGTGTTATCTTTAATTTCTTAAGATCATTTTCTGTAATGGTAGCTTTGATTTTTCTATCTACACCTTGTTCAAACTTCAATGTTCCAAATTCTACCAATCCTTCTGAGTCTGGAATAGTTCCCGTAGATCTCGCCGGGCTAATCGCAGTATAAACTCCAACATACTCATCCGCAGCAGTTGCGCCAGAGTTTTCGATAGTCACCACAATACCTTTTCCATCAGTTGTTTGAGCCAAATTTAAACCAATTGTCTGTATAGTCGCTAAAGAGTCAACTTCATTATTTATGACATACCATTTATCAGTACTAGCAACTTCCACATAAACTTTTTCGCCATCTGCAAATCCGTCTGATTTTGTTGCTCCGTCTGCCGCCGCTACTACATCTATCACTTGATCAAAGTCTATGACTACATCCACCGCTGGAGTTATTGGATCTACAACTGGAGTTTCGGCACTATATTTTACTGTTAAATTTTCACTAGCCCAGTCTGTATTGTCATCCAATTTGAACTCGCCATCGATATCGTTTAATGTAACCTTCATTTTGCTATTATACATTAGCGGAGCCGTTTCGGCCTCTGCAAGGTTTTGCTCTTTTGTGCCCACAATGGTTGGAGCCGGTGCCAACTGCAGTTTTTGTCGCACTTCGGTTGGGGTTAACTGGTCATTCGTATGGCTAACGGTCACCACTATCTCATTAGTGTAATCTTGCACGTCAAATTCAAGCGCATTTACTGGAATTTGCAAATAGGCTACTGTTTTATCAGATGCACCGCCTTCTAATTTTAACTCCGTGATAGTTGTAGTCGACTCTCCGTCTGTCACTAATTCTATATATTTACCCTCAATCCAGCTATCTATGTCATCTACTTTATTGGTCGCGTTAGCATTTACCGGCGTCCCGTCAACTACTTTGTATAATCTAACAGTTAAATTTTTATTCATCTTAGTAGTAGTTTCGTCATACGAACCTGGAATTTCAATTAACATGTGGTCAGCTGGTGTAGAAGTAGTCGGTCGGAACTCAGTTGGTATATTAGAGCCAGTGTAGTTTGTTACAAATTTAGGTTGCGGCACCAATTTGGCCTCCCCGTCAAGGTTAATCTTGCCTGTTATTTGCTCTTTTATAAACCAGTCTGCGGTATTTTCAAGTTTTAGTTTAAATGCTTTTTCAGCGTTTAATGCTGCTAACAATATCGAATTTGGTATTATAGCTGTAATGTGATCTTCATCTTGTCTCCAGTATAGGTCTGTAAGATTAGCTGGAAATGCAGTTCCAGCCGCATTTGTTACCGATAGCTCATATCCATGGCCAAGTTTTGATTGGTCATTTAAATATTCTTCTGGAGAAGTTTCAAGGTTGACACGAAGCCCCGCCGCTTCCCAAGTTGGAGGAAATTCTATAGTGGCTACATCTTTAATAGTTCTAGATATTGATTCAGAGTTGATATTATACCACTGTTTCGAATTGGAAATTATTGCCTCAACACTGCCAACAGTGGCACCTTTCCACTTATCGTTATCTGCAAAGCTATCAAATGTCGAGCTAAATCCAGTAATCGTGCTAGTAATTTTCTCAGTTGCTATTACCTCACCCTTGTCATCTTTCAATGTAAGAGTTGCTGTTAAATCTGCGGTCTCATATTCAGCAGGCTCAGTATCGGCTTTTGTTAGCGTTACAATGCCATTAGCTGGATCCGTTGAACCTGGAGCAATCGCCAATGCCGGTTTTTCAATTTGAGTTACCTTCTCAGATTCTATTGATTTTGCTGGTAGCTTACGCCAATCCGCGGCCTTCGCTTCGACAGTCAGTATATCTCCTACTTTTAATCCAAGTTTAGCGATCTCAATATATGATGCGGTTGCGGCTGCGGTTGGGTCTAGTTGGGCAGCAGTTTTCTCAACGCCATTTATATACGCAATAACTTCAGCGGTGGCATCAGGGCCTGCGAGCGTTACTTCAATTGCATTTTTCTTAGTGATATCAGCTGCACTTGTATCAAAGTTATATCCAACTACTTCATTCTTAATCACTGGTACATTCATTTTGGCTAGGGGAGTACCATCAGCTACCACAGATACCAAAGATTTTGCAGAACTTTCACCATCCGGAATATAAATCGATGGAATATGAGTCACTCTCGCTATAACTTTTTTACCGAGATCATCATCTGTAAGGTTCAATATTCCAACCGGCAATTCTAACTTGGCTGTTCTCTTAGCTTTCGCGATCTCAGCAGCATCAGTTGCTCCTTCAGCGGCTGCATCTTGTTTCAAATAGGCTGCTAAATCTGCATGAGCCACCCTTGCTGCTGCTGTTTTGATTGCATCTTCAGCGGTTTCTACAAATAAATCGATTTGGAAATCGTTATCGAATGCATCGCCCTTCCAAGCACCTTCAAAATCGATTACTACAAAATCCGCATCAGCTTCAGTATCAGCCTTTGCGAACGTTGCTTTAGGCACAAATGCATTTAGATCCTCTAAAGCTATCTGTATACTCTTATCTTTTTCAACCCAAGAATCAGTATTTCGTAGAGTAACAGCAACCATATAATGCCCCATGACTATTCCTAATTCTCTCAGTTCCTCGTTAGTAATAGTTGTCATTGCTTTGCCCGGGGTAGTACTAATATCCCAGTCGCCCTTTGCAATTTGTGTTTTAGACGATACAGTCTCAGAATTAGCTGATGAAAAATGTAGTTCATATTGCTTATTCAATTCATCTTTTCCAGATGCAACATATTGATCACCTGCATTATTGACGGTTACTTCAATTCCAGTGTCACCAGCTTTGGCACCTACATTTTCTAATGAAGTCTCTTTGATCGCACCCGTAAACGTGGACTCATTATCGATAATATACCATTTGGTACTAGAAGTCGTAACAACCACATCTCCCGATTTAGTCGCAGACCAATTCTCTATCAAATCAGCTTTGGTGTGATATACTTGATCAGCATTGGCTACAAATCCATTCATTGTAATTGTTTCGGTAATGAGATCTGCCTTATCTGAATCTTTAGCATTGGCGATTGCAATAGTCGTGGTTATGCTAGAATAATCCGCTGTAGGATTTGTACCATCTGGTGTAAACGTTACTTTCAGCGTTCCGTCATCTGCGATGTTCAAATTTCCTTCGACATGATCCCCAGGTGCTGGTGAATCTGCAGATAGATCATCCATCTTAAATGCTGGAGCCGCCACAACTGCCTTACTTACTCCGCTAGGGATTGTATTCCAAGTATTTCCATATACCGCTATATGCAAAATATCTCCCGGATTCAAAGTATCTCCTAGAGTTGCCGTATTTATATAGCCTCTATTTGTATTTGGATCTATTGCAAACTCTGTTGCATCAACATTATTAATTGTATACGCTACTTTACGAACTGTATCGTCCCATCCGCCATTTAGCGTCACTTCTATATGCGGAGCAACTTTAGTTTCACCAGAGGAAGCTTCGTATTCTCTATCAACTTTGTCCTCTGTGATCGTAACAGTTTTAGCTGAAGTTAATTTTTGCGAACATTTTTGCGCTTTAAAATTCGGGTTTGAATGCGAAACGCTAAAGGTAACATCAGCTCCCTCTTCGCCGTTTACCATTTCTAATGTGGCAATAGGAATTTTTACGATCGCTGTTGTAGTTCCAGTTTTTTGCTGAACTTCGAGATGAGTCATATCAGGACCAACTTCGCCATTTGCGATTACAACCAACCCATCCGCTGAATTAATCTTCTTCGCGTCATCTGCTGTGTCAACAGGTGCTCCATTTTTAGTCTTATACAAAGTTAATGAGAGATTTTCATTTGCTGTGCTATCAGCCGTATAGAAACTTGGAATTTCTACAAAAACATAATCTGCAAATTCAGTTTCCTCGACAGTATCATCCCAAAGAATTTTAGGGAGATCAGTAAAATCGGTGATTAATTTTGGTATCGGTACATATGCAGTAAGTTCCTCTAGTTTGGCTGTAGTTTTGCTAGCTTTCTCTAACCAATTTTTGTAATTACCTAATGTAAACTCAATTTTATTATTATATGCTTCTCTTTCTATAAAATCATTTGCATCTTGCGCTATTTCTTTATCTAGCATGGAGTTAGTCCACGTACTAGCACCCTTATATGTAGCTGCAGCCACATCTTCTTCAGTAACAATATAATCTTGTGTAATTTCATACGCTCCGTTGGTATCTGTTGCAGTAATTGTGATCGTTACTTCAGTGCCCGCTTTTAATAGTTGATCGTTTTTGCATTCGACTGCCCCAGTCATGGCTTCCTCCCCAGCGTTTCTAAATGGCCATTGGAAAAAGCTCTCCGTACTTGATTTGGCATCTGCAAGAATTTCTTTAACGTAAGTTTCTGAAGTTTTTTTATTAACAATCGTCAATGTTGCATCATTCATATCAAGTGCTCTATTATAATTAATTTGCATTACGTGATATGATTGCTCATCAGATTTTACCGAAGTAATAGCTGGGTAATCGAAGTTTAGCGGATTGGTAATATGCTCTTCTATCTTTTGTAGGTCAGAGCTTAAAATAGTAATAGTAGCCGTGTTGTTGGCACCCATCGTCCAGCGCGCATCGATAGCATTGGCGTTTGTATCAGGCACCTCTCTAAACTTAGCATCTTCAGCGCTTATAAATGCCGCTTTTATTGGCTCATTAATCGCAGCTATGGAGAATTCATACCCATCCAGAAGTTTACCGGTGCTAGGATCGATATATTCATCCGCATCTTCGGTGAGCGTCACGGTTATGGCCGTATTTGAAACATTTGACTCCGCAGTCAGAGGAGCAATGTGAGTAATTTCGAGAGTATTGGATTCTTCAGAAGGCACCACGTTCCATTCGTCGCTAGATACGGTGGCCACAATTTCTCCCACTATTGCCTGTTCCCATTTAATACTATCATTGGCAAGTCTATACGAATCAGTACTCTTATCGCCATCAGCATCCTTTAACTTAAACATCGCAGCGGCTTGTTCGGCAGGATTTAACAATTTCACTGTCGCGTTTAAGTGTTCTATAGAAGTATCGTCTTCGAACGCAACTTCTATCTCGCCTTTTGCAGGAGCCGTCGCCTTTATGCCTTCCGTTATTTTGATTATAGGAGGCACCACTTGCTTAATTTCTTTCACATGTGCAGTTAACTTCGGAGTCTGTAAGCTAGATACATTGTCTACATAGGCAGCGACTACTTTGCCCAGATGTGTAGTATTCAAAAATTTCTTCAACTCAACGATTGCTGGATTGGCAGTATTGGTTAAGTCGATCTCCACCACGGCGGTTGTAGGCGCCGCTTGAGTTGCTGTTACTTTCACGCCACCCGCTTTGTGATTAAGAGGAATATATTTAGTGTTGGCTATGGCCCCATCTTTCATAGTATGGATAGCGAAGCCCAATTGAAGCTGGCTATTTAAGGTGCCATTATAATATCCAGGAACTTTGTCAGTTGATGCAACAGTAAACTTAATTTTTGTTGCAGCCGGGCTTGTGTTATCCCAATTTATTTTGTTTTTAGTTTCTTCAACAGCGGCTTCATATACTGCATAAGTATTGTGAATTAACCCATCTGTTTTGTGTCTAATTTCTAATCCTATTTTATCTCCATTGGCCAACGGATTTAATTTTGCAAATGTTTTTGTTAAGTCTACCGTAACTGTGCCGTTGGAATCAAAACGGCCCCATGAATCATGTGGATCTTCATCAGCAATCTGTACCGGACTCTCAACATAATCTTTGGTACCGTCTTTTCTGAGAATATATGCATAGGCGTCGTATTGTGTAATATTTGTCTTGCCGCTTTTCTCAATAAAAAATTCTACACTATTATTAGTTGTTTTAGCATGTTCAACGCTGAGTGCGGCGGTAGGCTCAACTATTTTGTCACTATTTGGTAAAACATTCCAAATTTTTTGACTAGTGGTTATAGTCATAACGTCACCCTTAGCAAGAGGTCGCAACGCATCTTGATAATTGCTTTGTATTGCAGTGCCAGAAGTAACAACAGCCAACTGAATATTATCAATGTTATCATCTGAACCTAAATAATCGACACTGTACGTTACATTTACAGGCGTATCTCCCACAGGCTTAGCTAACGATAAAGATAAAGTTTTGGGCTGTTTATCATATTTAACTGCAGAACTACTAATTGCAGGAGCTTTTATCATAGTAATAGGGTCCGATGTTTTTTCTGGAATAGTCGGATCATACATGTCGATTACTGTTACCTCGACTTTATCCCCAACGGCAAAATCCCACTCGCTAAGATCTGCTATTTGAGTTAATAAATTACCCTCGGCTATTTTTATATATTCTGCCGTATTTTTAATAGCGCCACTAGCTTTGTCTGTGTGCGTTACATTAATTTTGTACTCATTGTCCTCAACAATATTGCCTACCTCTATATTGACAGCAGAAGTTTTAGTGCCATTAATATCTATCGTGTAATTAGCGGCGGCTTTCGGAGTTTTTATTGTAACTTTTTCGTTTCCTGTATTTTCCAAAATAAAAAAGCTAGATTCCGACACAGAAACTTCTATAGCGTTATCGTAATTGCCATATACAAGGCTGGCAATTTCATCTTGACTGATCGTCACTTGCAGATCTTTTGCACCTGCCGTGTCACCATCAATTTCTGTTGCATTATCAAATTTGCTATTAAGATTTAAGACCGGAACAAATCTTGAGCGAGATGCTCTTGCTTCTGTTGCATCATAAGTAGCTCGTAACTCAACCTTCAAAAATTTTTTATGTGTCTTCCATTCATCTTTCGTAATATTTTTTAATGTAAGAGTGGCGGTGCCGTCCTTATTATCCGTTAATACAGGTTTGGGGGCAGTGATAAAATCCTTAGTTACTTCGATGGTATCTTTAGTTACGAGTAGTACGTTTGGATTAGAGGTCTTAAATGCTTCTTTTATGGCAGAAAAATCTACATCTATTTTCAATTCTTGATCGTCAGTCGCAGTAACTCCAGATAACTCCATTACCCCAAAGGCAGTATTTAACTCTTTTGGAGATGGTCCTAGCGTTATATCTTCTGTTGTCGCAGAACCAGCAGCACCTATAACATATTTTGCCACCAGGGCATTTGTTTCATCTGTAAGCACTTTACCATTTGCTGCACCACCGGGGATGCTAACAAACGCCTTCTCCTCCTCGAAATCGAATTCCACTACAAGATTAACGATTCTCACGGGTTTCAATTGGTCTGTCTCAGCTATTATACCCATTACAGTATCTTCTATAGTAGAAGCAAGATCATCTATCACAATATCTTCTGCAGTATAAACAGTCTCTCCTGTCGCGTAGGTTGGCTCTCCCATTGTATAGGTAATATCCTCGATAGCTTCAGTAGCATGAGTCTCATTGACATAATCAGTCGCTTCTGAAGGAGATGCCGCATCTTTTTCACGAAATACAAGAGTCTTCTCGCCAGCAAAAGCTTTTAATTTGCTATAAAGTATTTTGGCCATTTTAGAATTAGTCGTTATCTTATTAAACGCAACAACATCTCCAACTTTGGCATCAGCTGGAGCAATAGCATATTCGTATTCTTTTCCCTTTGCAACAGCGAAGGTTATGTTTCCATTGTTGGAATCTACAGTAAAGATCATATCCTTCTTAGATACGGGATAGCTATGCGTAGTTAAAGTCGGGCCGCCTGCTTCTAAGCTCATTTTCAATTGAATTTCTATAGCATATGGAGCTAGCGTAGTATTCTCATCTTGTTTTGATTCGGTATTTCCATCTGCAGCACCTATGGTTACCGTTACGCCAATCTCTTTGCCTAGCAACACATCATGTCCTGCAGCTATCAGTTTTTCTATAATGGTGCTCGGATTAGTGACAGGTAGTGAATCAACTTTTGCACCAACTTTACCTAACAAGTCAGTTGCGAGAGCCTTTTCGAGTTTACCTATATCGGTGGTCTCGGTGGTAGCTGGATCCGGTTCAACCTCCCCATCAGTCACTCCGGCTTTATCTATTAAAGTCGCCTTTGAAAAATCTGAAGCAACAATAATAGACGCTACCAACTTATCTAACTCAGCCTGTACCGCATCTAGGGCATTCTGACTTTTTCTCAGTGTCATCAAATCGATTCCATATTGTTGTGCAATAACTTCGGTCGCTTCAGTCGATAGCAAACTTACATTATCTGCGTTTCTAATTATAATATTATAAGTATGCATTTGAACGCCAGCATAAGTGGATACTCCAGGAATGGATAGTCCAACGGATAAAGCCAAACCAGCAGCCGTACTTCTTTTTATCTTTTTATTCATATTCTGATTTTCCTTTCTATGTTTCAAATCTATAGATGCGTCTCAAAAATCAAATGCGTCATTAAATTGTATGCTACAAAATTTAAGTATGTGTTATTTTGTTGCAGCTTTTTTATAATGCGTGACAAAAGTATACTATATCGCTGCACAAAAAGCAATATCAGTGCAAATTATGTAATAAAAAAGTAGTGTGAAGTTAACTGAAGAGAAATATAGTTAATTATTGTAGGAACTTGTCTAAATTTTAGATTGTATAAAAGGCATGGGCAATCAATCTCTAAATACATACGGAATCTAACTTTACGGCAATCATGAATAGGACGTAGATCTCGAACGATCTTGTCCGATGGATACAAAAGATAAAAAGCAATCGGCTGTTATTTTTTACCCCAAGTTCTATCCCCTACCAAAAAATTCTGCTTTACTATCTATCGCAAAGATATTTTTAGTATACAAAATTTAGAAATTTTATGACATTTTTAAGCAAAAGGTCTTTACAGTGATGTATACAATGTTTATAATGTACGTATGCAATATAAATATATACCCTAATTGTTGTATACAGGGCTTTTAAACGGAGGGAAATATGAATAAAGTTAGAATTGGAATTATTGGAATTGGTGGAATGGGTACTGGGCACTGTAAGCGCATCGTCGACGGCGTTGTAGCCAATATGGAGCTCACGGCAGTCGCGGATATCAGACCAGAGAGACTAGAATTTGCTAAGAAAAACTTCTCAGGAGTGGCAACTTTCGATGATGGAATAAAACTTTTGGATAGCGGGCTTGTAGATGCCGTCATTATCGCAACACCTCATTATGGACACCCTATTTACGCACAGGAAGCATTTAAGCGAGGCATTCATGTTATGTGCGAAAAACCAGCAGGAGTATATACAAAAGAGGTCCGCAAAATGAATGAAGCGGCACAGGAGTCGGGCGTTGTGTTTGGCATGATGTTTAATCAACGCACCAACCATATATATAGAAAGATGAAAGAGATTGTTGATAGCGGAGAGCTCGGCGCAATAAAGCGCGTTAACTGGATTATCACCACTTGGTATCGAACTCAAAATTACTACAACTCTGGAGATTGGAGAGCCACATGGAGCGGAGAAGGCGGTGGCGTATTACTAAACCAGTGTCCACACAACCTAGACTTACTTCAATGGATTTGTGGGATGCCGTCTAAGGTCACTGCGTTTTGCCATGAGGGCAAGTGGCACGATATCGAAGTAGAAGACGACGTTACTGCCTATCTGGAGTTTCCGAACGGAGCAACCGGCGTGTTTGTCACCACCACAGCAGATCTTCCGGGAACAAATCGCTTTGAAATTACGCTAGAAAAAGGAAAAATCATTTGCGAAATTGATCACACTGAGCCAGGAAAACAATCTGGAATTAGTGTATATAAGCTAGACGTAAATGAAAGAGACTACTGCTACCAATCAAAGGAAACGTTTAAGCAACCGAATGGCGAATGGCTAAAAGTGGAAACTGATGGTAAAAATCCACAGCATAACGGGGTCTGTCGCGCATTCGCTGATAAGATTTTGCATGGCACTCCTATGGTTGCAGAAGGACAGGAAGGAATCAACGGGCTAATGCTATCAAACGCGATGCACTTATCCAGTTGGCTAGGCAAAACCGTATCATTGCCTATTGACGAAGATCTATTTTTGGCCGAGCTCAACAAGAAAATTGAAAACTCCACATTCACAAAAAAGTCAACAGGAGTAACACTAGATTTGGAGGGCAGCTACTAAAATGAACGAAAACGACGGAATGAACTATATACCAAAAGATAAACCGAAACCAGTAGTGGCACCAGGAGAATTTGTCTTTGCAGCCATCGCGCTAAACCATGGGCATATTTACGGAATGTGTAATAGCCTAGTAAACGCGGGTGCAACATTAAAATCGGTCTACGATCCAGATCCAAAAAAAATCGAAACATTTCTCAAGCAATTTCCAAACACCCATGTCGCTGCAAGTGAGCAAGAAATTTTAAGCGATCCTGAAGTAAAGCTTGTCGCTGCAGCAGCTATCACCAACCTACGATGTCCACTAGGTCTACGCGTCATGGATGCAGGAAAAGACTACTTTACAGATAAGGCTCCGTTTACAACACTTGAACAGTTAGAAAGTGCGAAAGCTAAAGTTCGAGAAACAGGCAAAAAGTATATGGTATGCTATAGCGAGCGTCTGCAAGTTGARGGAGCCATTTTCGCTGGCAATCTAATAAAGCAAGGAGCGATCGGCCGAGTGTTGCAAGTAATCGGGCTTGGGCCACACCGATTAAGTAAAGATAGCAGACCGGACTGGTTTTTTAACCACGAAGAATACGGCGGAATACTGTGCGATATCGGAAGTCACCAAATAGAGCAATACCTATTCTTTGCCGGAGAAGAAGACGCAACCGTAGTCAATAGTAAAGTAGCCAACTACGAAAATGCCGACAAACCGGAGCTAGAAGATTTCGGTGACTGCACATTAATAGGAAAGAACGGCAGTACAAACTATTTCAGAGTAGACTGGTTTACACCGAGCGGATTGCGAACCTGGGGCGATGGGCGAACAATAATTCTGGGTACMGAGGGATATATCGAGATCAGAAAATACGTCGATGTTGCAACAGATAAAAARGGCGGAAACCACGTATATCTAGTCAATAAAGATGGAGAGAAATATTTTAACGTATCAGGCAAAATCGGATATCCATTTTTTGGAGAATTTATATTAGACTGCATTAACCGAACCGAAAATGCGATGACTCAAGCTCATGCATTCAAGGCCGCGGAGCTGTGCCTAATAGCGCAAAAGCAGGCGGTACGAATTCAATAATCGCTAGAACCACATCCGCAATATGAAAAGGAGTGTCAATTATGTTACCTGTGGATTTAGATGCGTTTTGGGCAAAGGATGAGGAAGCTCACAAGGACAATTGCTTTAACCCGGCTGCGCAACAAGTGGCGTTGGGGATCCGAATGAGTGGCGAGTGCGTCTTTGCTGAACTTAACGAAGAGGGAGAACAATGGGGACATACGCCTCGAGAACGACGCATGGAATTAAATAAACGCTACAATGATATTTCAGAAAAAATTGTTGGCAAGCGTTTACTTCAAGAATATTTTCCCACTAAAGAGGAGAKCTTTCCGGGTATTAAACAAATTGGAGAGGTTTTTGGCGGACGATATGTATATGAAGCGGGAACCACTTGGCTTCATGGTAGCTGCCAAACTCCCRCCGAGCTAGAAGCGGTTCTCGATACTGTGGATAAGATGAATTTTCCAGAATTTGTATTACCCAAAAATTGGGAATCAGAAAAAAGGAGGCTCTTTGAAGCCTATGGCAAAAAGCCTGGGGGCTTCCACAGTGTACGCGGCCCTGTTACACTTGCAACATCGATATATGGCGTAGAAAATCTTATGTTTTTATATTATGACGAGCCCGATTTGTATAAAAGATTTAGCGATACTATTCTCAAAGTAATTATGAATTATATTGATCTGATGGATGCGGAGTCTGGAATTGTTGCGACTGGATTTGGCTTTTACGACGACAACTGCTATTTGATGACACCGGAGATGTACGARGAGTTTGGCTATCCGATATTGAAGGCCGTGTTTGAGAAGCGTTCGCCCGGGCCAAATCAAAAACGCTATCAACATTCCGATTCGGCGATGGGGCACCTGCTCCCGCTGCTGGGCAAACTAAATCTAACCGGCACCAATTTTGGGCCTACGCTTACTGTGGATGAAATTCGCAARCACCTGCCTAATGCAAGAATCGATGGACAACTGGCRCCATTCACATTTATGAACAACGATCAAGATGCCATTATAGCGGAAGTAAAACGTGACTGCGAACAAGCAATTAATGGAGGTTATCGCGGGCTAAACATCGCGACAGCGGGGTCCATTAACAATGGCAGTTCTATCGAGAGCATGCGCGCCGTGATGTATGCAATTGAGCAGTACGGGCAATATCGATAATTRTAATCGCTGCGGCCATTTCGGTTGTTGCAATTACAAAGTTAGAAAATGATTTAACAGCAATTGGCTGTATCGATAATTATAATCGCTGCAGCCATTTCGGTTGTTGCAATTACAAAGTTAGAAATGGAGGTATTTATGTTTTTTCATGAAATGATTGGTGATTTAGATATTTATTTACAGGATTTAGAGTCGCGTATTGATGCAATAGAAGAAGAGCGCATTTACAACGATTGGCTCAATTTTGCAAATGGCTCTGTTCCGGATGGCTTGTTCACGATCGAACCAAGAGTGCCGAAACCATCTGCAATTAAGTGGCCAAAAGTGAATATCAATGATGCGTTAAAAGATGAAACTCTTATGCTATATTCTGTTTACAAAGGCTGTTCCGATTCTTTGGCGAGAGGGTTCGATAGATTAATGACTGTGCGCCCTAACTATGGTGTTGGAATTCTCCCAAATGCCATGGCCAATGTAGATTTTTTCGAAATGGCGTATGAGCAAAACACTCTTCCTAATGTTCGTCCATTAAAAAACGGCGTTGAAGATGTAGAGAAAATCGTTGCAGCACCGCTTCCTGATATCTATCAACATGTTGGCATTCATGTTTTTTCTATAGGCAAAAAGTTTATGGAAATTAAAGCGAAATACCCTAAAATTGGCAAATATATCCTATTTGATCATCCTGATACTCAAGGGCCGATGGATGTGGCCGACCTCCTTTGGGGAAGTGATATTTTTTTTGAGTTATATGAAAGCCCAGAGCTGGTTCATAAATTTTTGCAAAAGGTAACTGATTATTATATCAAATTTTTGGATGAGTGGTTTAGAATTGTTCCAAATAATACTGGGTATCACGTGGTCTATGGTCGATTAGTAAAAGGAAAAGTGTTGGTTAGAAACGACTCYGCAATTAATGTGTCACCAGACTTTTTCTTAGAGTTTATTAAGCCGTATGACGAGCAAATTTTGGAGCACTTTAACGGCGGCGCTATTCATTTTTGTGGCAGAGGCGAYCACTTTCTTCCAATTTTCAAAGAGTATAAATCGTTAAACGGTGTGGATATGTCGCAACCACATCTGAACAAYATGGAGCTTGCGTTTAGTGAAATAATCGATAAAAACTTAAAGCTTTTTACACGCAATAATAAAGGTGTGTTAGATTCTGTATTAACACCTGCGCATCAGTTAAAAAATCTTGCAATCTAAACAAACTTATATCTCAGTTTATATTTTGACCAAACTCCGCATACAATAATAATAAACTATTATTGGAGGTTGCATATGTTAAAAAAAATTGCTTCAGATGTATTGGGACTAAGTGATATTGGTAAAATTATCGAGCCACRAGATTTTGATAAAGTAGATGCTGACGATTATATCTTACATGAAGATCAAGAAAAAATTTACTTTATTATTAAGTCAAACAAAGATGAGTATTGCTTCACCAATCTTGCCTTTATCCATGTCGATGGCGAACGCGCTATAAGCAGTAGACGCCTTGTAAAAAGATATAATTTTTATGAGTCTTCTTTCTCAKCCATCACTATCGAAACAGCCGGAACTGTGGATCTAGATATAGAGCTCAAATTTACTCTCAATGATCATCCTTTCTCAATCGATATCGAAAAAAAGCACTTAGAACAGCTAAAGGATATTTATAAAGCTCTACTTGCTATTCGTCACATTCGTCATGCTGATCAAAGAAATTACGAAGCGGGGCTAAAGAGTCTCGAGCTGACAGCTGAAATTATGAGCGGAAAAACTTCTGACCCCATTTCACTTGTAACTGAAGTAGAGAAAATCAATGATTATATCTTTAGCTATCACAAAAAACTATACGCAACCTGCATCACCAAAGATTTTGGCAAGGTATTTGAAAAATATATCAACAACTAAGGCGCTCTGTAGCGTCTTTTTTTTATAGGAAGAGTTTACCTATCAAGWGCTCAACACCGCAAACTAATTATTGATATTTGACAAAACTTTTGATAATATAGTAATATAAGTTAATAAATTTTATATATTCAAACAAAAGGAGATTATAACATGAAAAAAAGTTTAGTAGTATCATTAACTCTAGCAACTTTGCTCTCCAATGCTACATACGCCGCGCCAGCCACCGCGGTAGCCACTAGAACTATCACCGCCAAGTTTGCAGCAGAAGAAGTTGCGGATCATGCGGGGACTCCAGTAACTTTACCTCTCACCGATGACGATTATGCTGGAACTCCAGTAACGTTGCCTCTCACCGATGACGATCATGCTGGAACTCCAGTAACGTTGCCTCTCACCGATGACGATCATGCTGGAACTCCAGTAACTTTGCCTCTCACTGATGCTGATCATGCCGGAACTCCAGTAACTCTGCCTCTCACCGATGCTGATCATGCTGGAACTCCAGTAACTCTGCCTCTCACCGATGTGGATCATGCTGGAACTCCAGTAACTCTGCCTCTCACTGATGACGATTATGCTGGAACACCAGTAACGTTGCCTCTCACCGACGCCGACCATGCGGGAACTCCAGTAACTCTGCCTCTCACTGATGACGATCATGCGGGGACTCCAGTAACTCTGCCTCTCACCGATGCGGATTATGCCGGAACACCAGTAACTCTGCCTCTCACCGATGACGATCATGCCGGAAAACCAGTAACTCTGCCTCTCACCGATGCTGATCATGCGGGGACTCCAGTAACTCTGCCTCTCACCGATGCTGATCATGCCGGAACACCAGTAACGTTGCCTCTCACCGATGACGATCATGCTGGAACTCCAGTAACGTTGCCTCTCACCGATGATGATCATGCCGGAACTCCAGTAACGTTGCCTCTCACCGATGACGATCATGCTGGAAAACCAGTAACGTTGCCTCTCACCGATGACGATCATGCCGGAACTCCAGTAACGTTGCCTCTCACCGATGACGATTATGCGGGAACTCCAGTAACTCTGCCTCTCACCGATGATGATCATGCGGGGACTCCAGTAACTCTGCCTCTCACTGATGCCGATCATGCTGGAACACCAGTAACTCTGCCTCTCACTGATGACGATCATGCCGGAACTCCAGTAACTCTGCCTCTCACCGATGCCGATCATGCGGGGACTCCAGTAACTTTACCTCTCACTGATGACGATCATGCCGGAACTCCAGTAACGTTGCCTCTCACTGATGCGGATCATGCGGGAACTCCAGTAACTCTGCCTCTCACCGATGCAGATCATGCGGGGACTCCAGTAACTCTGCCTCTCACCGATGATGATCATGCGGGAACTCCAGTAACTTTACCTCTCACCGATGCCGATCATGCGGGGACTCCAGTAACGTTGCCTCTCACCGATGCCGATCATGCTGGAAAACCAGTAACTCTGCCTCTCACCGACGCCGACCATACCGGAATTCCAGTAACTCTGCCTCTCACCGATGACGATCATGCTGGAAAACCAGTAACTCTGCCTCTCACCGACGCGGATCATGCGGGGACTCCAGTAACTTTACCTCTCACTGATGACGATCATGCAGGAACTCCAGTAACTTTACCTCTCACCGATGCTGATCATGCAGGAACTCCAGTAACGTTGCCTCTCACCGATGACGATCATGCTGGAACTCCAGTAACTCTGCCTCTCACTGATGCTGATCATGCGG
>NZ_ABEQ01000002.3:55000-83741 GCF_000171335.1 Candidatus Epulonipiscium viviparus | reverse complement strand
CAGCAAATGAGAATGTAACAACCGCATATGTGAAAGATGCAAATGAGAATGTAACAGCCGCGGATGTAAAAACTGTAAATGCGAATGTAACATCTACAGATGAGAAAACGGCAAATGCAAATGTAACATCTACAGATGCAAATGAGAAAGCAACAGCCGAAGATGTAAAAACTGTAAATGCGAATGTAAAAGCTACGGATGTGAAAACGTCAGATGCGAATGTAACATCTACAGATGCGAAAGATGCAAATGAGAAAGCAACAGCCGCAGATGTAAAAATTGTAAATGCGAATGTAACATCTGCAGATGAGAAAACAGCAAATGAGAAAGCAACAGCCGCAGATGTAAAAACTGTAAATGCGAATGTAAAAGCTACGGATGTGAAAACGTCAGATGTGAATGTAACATCTACAGACGCGAAAACTGTAAATACAAATGTAAAAGCTGCAGATGTGAAAGATGCAAATGAGAAAGCAACAGCCGCGGATGCGAAAACTGTAAATGAGAATGTAACATCTACAGACGCGAAAACGGCAGATGCGAATGTAACATCTACAGATGAGAAAACGGCAAATGCGAATGTAACATCTACAGATGCGAAAACGGCAGATGCGAATGTAACATCTACAGATGCAAATGAGAAAGCAACAGCCGCAGATGTGAAAGATGCAAATGAGAAAGCAACAGCCGCAGATGTGAAAGATGCAAATGAGAAAGCAACAGCCGCAGATGTGAAAGATGCAAATGAGAAAGCAATAGCCGCATATGTGAAAGATGCAAATGAGAAAGCAACAGCCGCAGATGTGAAAGATGCAAATGAGAATGTAACAGCCGCATATGTGAAAGATGCAAATGAGAATGTAACATCTACAGACGCGAAAACGGCAGATGCGAATGTAACATCTACAGATGCAAATGAGAAAGCAACAGCCGCGGATGTGAAAGATACAAATGCGAATGTAACAGCCGCAGATGTAAAAACTGTAAATGAGAATGTAACATCTACAGATGCGAAAACGGCAGATGCGAATGTAAAAGCTACGGATGTGAAAACGTCAGATGAGAATGTAACATCTACAGACGCGAAAACTGTAAATACAAATGTAAAAGCTGCATATGTGAAAGATGCAAATGAGAAAGCAACAGCCGCAGATGTGAAAACAGCAAACGAGAAAGCAACAGCCGCAGATGTAAAAACTGTAAATGAGAATGTAACAGCCGCAGATGTAAAAACTCTAAATGAGAATGTAACATCTACAGACGCGAAAACTGTAAATGAGAATGTAACATCTACAGATGAGAAAACGGCAAATGTGAATGTAAAAGCTACGGATGTGAAAACGTCAGATGTGAATGTAACAGCCGCAGATGTAAAAACTGTAAATGAGAATGTAACATCTACAGACGCGAAAACTGTAAATACAAATGTAAAAGCTGCAGATGTGAAAGCTGCAGATGTGAAAGATGCAAATGAGAAAGCAACAGCCGCAGATGTAAAAACTCTAAATGAGAATGTAACATCTACAGACGCGAAAACTGTAAATGAGAATGTAACATCTACAGATGAGAAAACGGCAAATGTGAATGTAAAAGCTACGGATGTGAAAACGGCAGATGTGAATGTAACATCTACAGACGCGAAAACTGTAAATACAAATGTAAAAGCTGCAGATGTGAAAGATGCAAATGAGAAAGCAACAGCCGTAGATGTGAAAGATGCAAATGAGAATGTAACAGCCGCAGATGTAAAAACTGTAAATGAGAATGTAACAGCCGCGGATGTGAAAGATGCAAATGAGAAAGCAACAGCCGCAGATGTAAAAACTGTAAATGAGAATGTAACAGCCGCAGATGTAAAAACTGTAAATGAGAATGTAACATCTACAGACGCGAAAACTGTAAATACAAATGTAAAAGCTGCAGATGAGAAAACAGCAAATGAGAAAGCAACAGCCGCGGATGTGAAAGATGCAAATGAGAATGTAACAGCCGCAGATGTAAAAACTGTAAATGAGAAAGCAACAGCCGCAGATGTGAAAGATGCAAATGCGAATGTAAAAGCTACGGATGTGAAAACGTCAGATGCGAATGTAACATCTACAGACGCGAAAACTGTAAATGAGAATGTAACATCTACAGATGCGAAAACTGTAAATACAAATGTAAAAGCTGCAGATGAGAAAACAGCAAATGAGAAAGCAACAGCCGTGGATGTGAAAGATGCAAATGAGAAAGCAACAGCCGCAGATGAGAAAACAGCAAATGAGAAAGCAACAGCCGCAGATGTAAAAACTGTAAATGCGAATGTAAAAGCTACGGATGTGAAAACGTCAGATGCGAATGTAACATCTACAGATGCGAAAGATGCAAATGAGAAAGCAACAGTCGCAGATGTAAAAACTGTAAATGAGAATGTAACATCTACAGACGCGAAAACTGTAAATACAAATGTAAAAGCTGCAGATGTGAAAGCTGCAGATGTGAAAGATGCAAATGAGAAAGCAACAGCCGCAGATGTAAAAACTCTAAATGAGAATGTAACATCTACAGACGCGAAAACTGTAAATGAGAATGTAACATCTACAGATGAGAAAACGGCAAATGTGAATGTAAAAGCTACGGATGTGAAAACGTCAGATGTGAATGTAACAGCCGCAGATGTAAAAACTGTAAATGAGAATGTAACATCTACAGACGTGAAAACGGCAGATGCGAATGTAACATCTACAGATGCAAATGAGAAAGCAACAGCCGCAGATGTGAAAGATGCAAATGAGAATGTAACAGCCGCAGATGTAAAAACTGTAAATGCGAATGTAACATCTACAGGCGCGAAAACGGCAGATGCGAATGTAACATCTACAGATGCAAATGAGAAAGCAACAGCCGCAGATGTGAAAGATGCAAATGAGAAAGCAACAGCCGCAGATGTGAAAGATGCAAATGAGAAAGCAACAGCCGCAGATGTGAAAGATGCAAATGAGAAAGCAACAGCCGCAGATGTAAAAACTCTAAATGAGAATGTAACATCTACAGACGCGAAAACTGTAAATACAAATGTAAAAGCTGCAGATGTGAAAATGGCAAATGAGAAAGCAACAGCCGTAGATGTGAAAGATGCAAATGAGAAAGCAACAGCCGCGGATGTGAAAGATGCAAATGAGAAAGCAACAGCCGCAGATGTGAAAGATGCAAATGAGAAAGCAACAGCCGCAGATGTAAAAACTGTAAATGCGAATGTAACAGCCGCAGATGTGAAAGATGCAAATGAGAAAGCAACAGCCGCGGATGTAAAAACTGTAAATGAGAATGTAAAAGCTACGGATGTGAAAACGTCAGATGAGAATGTAACATCTACAGATGCGAAAACTGTAAATACAAATGTAAAAGCTGCAGATGAGAAAACAGCAAATGAGAAAGCAACAGCCGAAGATGCGAAAGATACAAATGAGAATGTAACATCTACAGGCGCGAAAACTGTAAATGAGAATGTAACATCTACAGATGAGAAAACGGCAAATGCGAATGTAAAAGCTACGGATGAGAAAACTGTAAATGCGAATGTAAAAGCTACGGATGTGAAAACGTCAGATGAGAATGTAACATCTACAGACGCGAAAACTGTAAATACAAATGTAAAAGCTGCAGATGAGAAAACAGCAAATGAGAAAGCAACAGCCGCGGATGTGAAAACAGCAAACGAGAAAGCAACAGCCGAAGATGTGAAAACAGCAAATGAGAATGTAACAACCGCATATGTGAAAGATGCAAATGAGAAAGCAACAGCCGCAGATGTGAAAGATGCAAATGAGAAAGCAACAGCCGCAGATGTGAAAGATGCAAATGAGAAAGCAACAGCCGTAGATGTGAAAGATGCAAATGAGAAAGCAACAGCCGCATATGTGAAAGATGCAAATGAGAATGTAACAGCCGCGGATGTAAAAACTGTAAATGAGAATGTAACATCTACAGGCGCGAAAACGGCAGATGCGAATGTAACATCTACAGACGCGAAAACTGTAAATACAAATGTAAAAGCTGCAGATGTGAAAGATGCAAATGAGAATGTAACAGCCGCATATGTGAAAGATGCGAATGAGAATGTAACAGCCGCAGATGTGAAAGATGCAAATGAGAAAGCAACAGCCGCATATGTGAAAGATGCAAATGAGAAAGCTACAGCCGCATATGTGAAAGATGCAAATGAGAAAGCAACAGCCGCAGATGTGAAAGATGCAAATGAGAAAGCAACAGCCGCAGATGTGAAAGATGCAAATGAGAAAGCAACAGCCGCAGATGTGAAAGATGCAAATGAGAAAGCAACAGCCGCAGATGAGAAAACAGCAAATGAGAAAGCAACAGCCGCAGATGTGAAAGATGCAAATGAGAAAGTTACAGCCGCAGATGTGAAAGATGCAAATGAGAAAGCAACAGCCGCAGATGTGAAAGATGCAAATGAGAAAGCAACAGCCGCAGATGTGAAAGATGCAAATGAGAATGTAACAGCCGCAGATGTAAAAACTGTAAATGCGAATGTAAAAGCTACGGATGAGAAAACGGCAGATGAGAATGTAACATCTACAGATGAGAAAACGGCAAATGCGAATGTAACATCTACAGATGCAAATGAGAAAGCAACAGCCGCAGATGAGAAAACAGCAAATGAGAAAGCAACAGCCGCAGATGTGAAAGATGCAAATGAGAAAGCAACAGCCGCAGATGTGAAAGATGCAAATGAGAAAGCAACAGCCGCAGATGTGAAAGATGCAAATGAGAAAGCAACAGCCACAGATGTAAAAACTGTAAATGCGAATGTAAAAGCTACGGATGCGAAAACGGCAAATGCGAATGTAAAAGCTACGGATGCGAAAACTGTAAATGCGAATGTAAAAGCTACAGATGCGAAAACTGTAAATGAGAATGTAGCATCTACAGATGTAAAAAATGGTAAATTTAAGGATGTAAAAGCGAAAGCGATGGATGCTAAAGCAGCAAATGCTAGTGCTAAAAAAGCTGTAAAAATGAATGATTTGGCTAAGAAGGTTAAAAAGCCACACAAAAATAAAAAACAAGAAAAGGTAGTAAATATGGCAGAAAACAAGAATAATATAACTGAAATGGATGAAGAAATTAAGGTAATAGAGGTGGGGGCAACAACTACTATTAAGCATTTGGCTGATAAAATTGGAGTTTCCGCAACAGAAGTGATAAAGGCTATGATGAAAAAAGGTAAGTTGATGAATATGAATCAAGAGATCGACTTCGAGACCGCGATAATGATCGGCGAAATATTTGATATCCTTGTGGAAAAAGAAGATGAGCGCGATTTGTTGGAAGAGATTTTTGGTTCGGAGAAAGAAGATCCGTCGAAATTGGTGGAGAGGCCGCCGGTAGTGGTTGTGATGGGGCATGTTGACCATGGTAAAACGTCATTGCTAGATGCGATTCGTTCGACGGATGTAACGACTGGTGAGGCTGGTGGAATTACACAGCATATCGGCGCATCGGCGGTGACATTGAATGGGAAGAAGATAACGTTTTTGGACACTCCGGGACATGAGGCTTTTACGGCTATGAGAATGAGGGGAGCTAGAGTAACGGACATTGCRATTTTAGTGGTTGCAGCAGATGATGGAGTGATGCCGCAAACTATTGAAGCAATTAATCATGCGAAGGCGGCGAATATACAGATTATTGTGGCCGTTAACAAAATCGATAAGCCAGGGGCAAACCCAGACCGAGTAAAACAAGAATTAGCAGACTATGGATTGTTAGCAGAAGATTGGGGCGGAGATACGATTTGCGTACATGTGTCTGCATTAAAGAAAGAGGGAATAGATACCCTRTTGGAGATGATTTTGTTGGTTGCGGAAATGGCGGACCTGAAAGCAAATCCGTCTGGAAAGGCACGTGGAACAGTTATAGAGGCAGAGTTGGATAAAGGTAGAGGACCTGTCGCGACGGTATTGGTGCAAAACGGAACATTGAAAATAGGGGACCCGATTGTGGTAGGGGAAACATATGGCAGAATTAGAGCCATGAATAACTACAAAGGTAAGCCAGTGAAAAAAGCAGGACCATCGACAGCGGTGGAAATTTTGGGGCTTTCGGAAGTACCGATAGGCGGGGATATGTTTTATATTGCCAATAACGATAAGCAAGCAAGACAAGTGGCCGAAAAAGTGAAAGCTCAAGGCAGAGAAAAAATGGTGATTAATACTCCGCAAAAAGTTTCGTTGGATGATTTGTATAGCCAAATTCAAGAAGGACAAGTGAAGGAGCTCAACTTGATTGTTAAGGCAGATGTTCAAGGATCGGTAGAAGCAGTGAGATCGAGTTTGGAAAAGCTGTCAACAGAAGAAGTGCGAGTGAGAACAATTCATGGAGGAGTAGGGGCTATTACAGAATCGGACGTTACGCTAGCGTCAGCATCTGGGGCGATTATAATTGGGTTTAATGTTAGACCAGACCAGACGTCTGCATCTGTAGCGCAACGTGAAAAAGTCGATATTAGAATGTATAGAATTATTTATAAGGCAATAGAGGATATCGAAGCGGCAATGAAGGGTATGCTCGACCCAGAATATAAGGAAGTTGTGATTGGGCATGTGGAAGTGAGACAAATATTTAAGGTGTCTGGTGTTAGCATAGCGGGATCGTATGTTAAAGATGGAAAAATCACTAGAAATTCTGGAGTGAGAATAGTTAGAGACAGCATTGTAATATATGAAGGAAAAATCGATACATTGAAGAGATTTAAGGACGACGCGAAAGAAGTAGCGACGGGATATGAATGTGGAATTACCTTTGAAAAATATAACGATGTAAAAGAGGGCGATATAGTGGAAGCCTTTGTGATGGAAGAAATAAAAAGATAATGTGTATGCTTGTATTTTGGAGGATGTTATGGCAAACCAAAAAATAATTAGAGTAAATGAAGAGATACAAAAAGAAGTTGCAGAGATAATAAGAGGAGATAGTATAAAAGACGCACGAATGAAGGATATAATGGTAAGTGTGACAGCAGTGGATACAACAACAGACTTGAAAAATGCGAAAATTTTTATTAGTGTGCTGCAAGATAATAAAAAGGATGATGTGCTAGACGTGTTAAATGGTTCATCAAAATTTATACGAAAAGAATTAGCGAGACGTATAAACCTGAGAAATACACCAGAAATTTCCTTTAAGTTAGACAATTCGATAGCATATGGAATAAAAATGGCAAAAATTATTCATGAAGTGATGGACAAATAAGCTGTGGACGGAATAATTAATATATATAAGGAAAAAGGATTCACATCCCATGATGTTGTGGCAAAGGCACGTGGGATTTTAAGACAAAAAAAGATTGGTCATACAGGGACGCTTGATCCAGATGCGACGGGCGTTCTTCCTATATGTATAGGAGAGGCAACGAAGATTGTGCCCTATTTGTCGGATGCGAATAAAACATATGAAGCCGAAGTAATATTGGGAGCGTATACAACAACAGAAGATGCGTCTGGAGAAGTGGTAGAAGAGTTTTCGGTGGAAGTCTCTAATGAGCAGGTGTTAGATGTGTTGGCAACGTTTGTGGGAGCGTATGAGCAGACGCCGCCTATGTATTCTGCAATAAAGATTAATGGGCAGAGACTGTATGAGTTGGCGAGACAAAACATTGTGATTGACAGACCGTCACGAATGGTTGAAATTTTGGAATTGGAGCAGATGAGTCCGTTAAAAGATGGAAGATTTAAAATTCGAGTTGTTTGTTCTAAGGGGACATATGTAAGAACGCTTTGTACGGACATAGGCAGAAAGTTGAAATGTGGCGCACATATGGGAGAGTTGACTAGGACGAGAGTTGGCGAATTTGATATTGAACAAAGCGTAACATTAAAACAATTAGAAAAATTGAACGCAGAGGAAATTCTGATTTCTATAGAAAAGATGTTTGAACAATATCCTGCAGTGGTGGTGGATCAAAGCTATAATAAATTTTTGTATAATGGAAACCCGTTGGAGGTAAAAATAGCGGCAGCGGGTCTATTTTTTAGAGTTTATGATTATATGAATCACTTTATAGGGTTATACAAATGGTCTGGTGAGAAATTGATAGTTGAAAAAATGTTTTATAAAGAGGGAAAGTAAGTTGGAATATCATATTAATGAAATAGTGCGACAATCTGATAGTATTGTGGTGATTGGAAATTTTGATGGGGTGCATTTGGGGCATCAAAAGCTTTTTGCAGCAGCAGTGGAGGCAAAGGGTGACATGGATGTGCTGGCTTTGTCATTTTTTCCACATCCAACTTGGATATTGAGCGGGGCAAAGAAAGAAATTATTACGCCAACGAGAGATAAAATAGAGGTTATGAAAAGTTTAGGAGTGGATATTTTTG
Source organism: Candidatus Epulonipiscium viviparus (assembly GCF_000171335.1). Taxonomy (GTDB): domain Bacteria; phylum Bacillota; class Clostridia; order Lachnospirales; family Cellulosilyticaceae; genus Epulonipiscioides; species Epulonipiscioides viviparus. The sequence continues at coordinate 75,357 of NZ_ABEQ01000002.3, read as the reverse complement.
TAGAATATCCATTTACTTTGGAGTTGGCCAATATGAATGCATATGATTTTTTTGATAAAATACTTATAGAAGATTTGAAAGCCAAAGTGGTGGTAGTGGGAGAAGACTATAGATTTGGCAAAGCGAGAAAAGCGGGCATTGCGGAGCTAGCAGAAATGTGTGAGAAAAAAGGAGTGCGTTTGTGTGTAGTTAAAAAGCTTATGCTAGAAGGTGAAAAAGTTTCGAGCACACAAATTAGACGATATCTAGCCGAGGGTGCAGTAGAAGACGCTAGTAAATTGTTGGGATATACTTATAAAATTGTAGGAAAAGTTATTAAAGGTAAACAACTGGGAAGAACTATAGGATTTAAAACGGCAAATATTTCTACAAAAGAGGGGGTTCTRTATCCTAAAAATGGAGTTTATGCCACGAAAGTTAAAGTATATAATAAAGAATTTTTGGCAATAACTAATATAGGATATAATCCAACAGTTGGTGGTAAAGTTAAGATGATAGAAAGTAACATATTTGATTTTGAGAAAGAAATTTATGATGAAGAAATAGAAGTAAGCTTTTTAAAATTTATTCGTCCGGAAAAAAAGTTTGTAAATTTGAATGACTTGAAGATGCAAATTATAACCGACAAAGAAAAAACTCTCAGAGACTTTACAACCTTCTAGTGCTATGATATACTATCAAAGTGAAAAATCGCCATCACTCAGAGATAGGAATCTCCGACCTTTTCTTGGTGTATGGACAGACAAATTTAGGAGGCAATACAATTATGACAAAAGAGATTAAAGAAGAGATTATAAAAAAATATGCGAGGACAGATAATGATACAGGTTCACCAGAGGTGCAAATAGCGCTATTGACAAAAAGAATCAATCATTTAACTGAGCATCTAAGAACTCACAAGAAAGATCACCACTCTCGTCGTGGTTTATTCCTGATGATTGGTAAAAGACGTGGTTTGCTTGACTATCTGATTAAGTCGGATATAGAAAGATATCGTTCTATTATTAAGGACTTAGGAATAAGAAAATAATATCAAATAGGGGGGTGGATTTCCGCCTCTTTTTTTATTATAAAAAGTATTCACTTGGTGTGCAATTTTGCGAGAGTTTAAAAAATTGAAAAATTAATTAAATTATGGGAAAATTGCACAAGTGGAGCTTAACAAAATATAGAAAGAAGGTTTTAAGGTGGTTAAAACGTATAAAATGGAGCTTGCGGGGCGTGAGCTTAAGGTTGAAATTGGGAAAATGGCGGAGCTTGCTAATGGAGCGGCACTGGTAACTTATGGTGAAACATGTATTTTGGCAACGGCTGTTGCGAGTGATAAACCAAAAGAAGGAATAGATTTTTTTCCACTGAGTGTAAATTACGAAGAAAAGATTTATGCTATTGGAAAAATTCCGGGAGGATTTCTAAAAAGGGAAGGTCGCCCATCGGATAAAGCAGTGTTGACATCGAGAGTGATTGATAGACCTCTTAGACCTTTGTTTCCAAAGGATTATAGAAATGATGTTGTTATAACCACTACTGTTATGTCTGTTGAACAGGATTGCTCACCAGAAATTACTTCGATGATAGCGGCATCTTTGGTCTTAGACATATCAGAGATTCCATTTAATGGGCCGGTTGGATCGGTTTTTGTTGGCTTGGTGGATGGAGAGATTGTGATTAACCCAACGATGGCGCAGCGAGAAAAAAGTCAGCTTGCTTTGACAGTGTCTTCTTCTAAAGACAAGGTTATGATGATAGAGGCGGGGGCAAACGAAATTTCAGAAGAGGTGATGTTAGAAGCAATATATAAGGGGCATCAAGCGAATCAAGAAATTGTGAAGTTTATTAGTGAAATTAGAGATGACTGCGGAAAGCCCAAAAGATATGATTACGAAAAGTATACTCTTCCGCTGGAAATATATGACAGAGTTTGTGAAATAGTTGGTAAACCGGCAATGGAAGGAGCTATTTTTACAACAGATAAGTTAGCGCGTGGTATGAGGCTTGAAGAGTTACTGCAAGAAGTGAAGGCAGTGATGGCAGAAGAAGATATGGATGCTATGCCATATGTCGAAGACGCATTTTATAAATATGAAAAGAAGATAGTTCGCGATAGTATTTTGAAAGATCATAAGCGACCAGATGGCAGAGCGCTCGATGAAATGCGTATTCTAAAAGCAGAAGTGGATTTGATTCCTAGAGTTCATGGATCTGGTATGTTTACTAGGGGGCAAACGCAGGTGTTGACCATTACGACTTTGGCACCTCTTAGCGAAGCTCAAATTATTGATGGGCTGGATGAACTGGATGTGTTAAAAAGATATATGCACCATTATAATTTTCCGCCATTTTCGGTGGGTGAAGCAAAGCCGCCTAGATCTGTGGGAAGACGAGAGATCGGACATGGTGCCTTGGCAGAGCGTGCATTGATTCCGGTATTGCCTACTGAGGAAGAATTTCCGTATGCAATGAGATTGGTATCGGAGGTATTGAGCTCTAATGGTTCGACGTCTCAGGCTAGTATATGTGGTTCGACACTTGCGCTTATGGCAGCAGGGGTACCGATTAAGGCGCCAGTTGCAGGGATTTCGGTTGGATTGGTAACGGGAGAAAGCACCGAGGATTTTGTATTGTTAACAGATATTCAGGGACTAGAAGACTTTTTTGGAGATATGGACTTTAAGGTTGGAGGAAGTAAGAACGGAATTACAGCAATACAAATGGATATGAAAATAGATGGATTGACATATGAAATAATTAAAGGTGCATTTGAACAAACAAGAATAGCGAGAGAATATATTATAGATGAAATTATGTTGAAGGCAATTGATAAAACTCGTGAAACATTGTCTAAATATGCGCCATGTATTACTCAAATTAAAGTGAACCCAGATAAAATCAGTGAAATTATCGGTCAAAAAGGTAAAACCATTAATAAAATCATAGAAGAAACCGGTGCAAAAATTGATATAGAAGACGATGGAAGAATAGCAATTTGTACAAATGATGAGGCTAGCGCTAAACGAACCATAGAAATTATTGAAAGAATTGCCAAGGAYTTGGAAGTTGGTCAAGTATTTTTGGGCAAAGTGGTAAAGATTATAAACATTGGAGCATTTGTAGAGTTGGCACCTGGAAAAGAAGGACTGGTGCATATTTCACAGATTGCGCATAATAGAGTGGAAAAGGTTGAAGACGTTTTAAAAGTTGGAGACAGCATTGAGGTTAAAATTATTGAAATAGACAAACAAGGAAGAGTAAATCTATCAAGAAAAGCTTTGTTACCTAAGTAAAATGAGGACCTCGCATGAAAATGTGAGGTTTTTTTTGTAGGAGGAATGATGATAGGATATTTGGTGGGAACAGTTGCCGAAAGGTTTGAAAATATAATATTGTTAGAAGTGAATGGAATAGGGTATGAAATTTTTATGTGYGGAAAAATCGATGTAGCAGAAGTAAAAATTTATATCTATGAAAATATAAAAGAAGATGCGTATGATTTATATGGATTTGTATCATTGGCAGAGAAAGAGCTGTTTAAGAAGTTGATTTCGGTAAATGGAATAGGGCCAAAAGCGGCGGCAGCGTTGATTGTATTGCATGGCATAAATTTGGTGGAATGCATTGTGAATGAAGATGCATCGGAAATTACTAGGGTACCAGGAATAGGTGCAAAGATCGCTAGCAGGCTAATTTTGGAATTGAAGGATAAGTTGTCTGCATTTAAAACGTTGGAAAAGCGGGTTGTGGTGGATGGATTGGAAGAAGCAACGGCGGCTCTTGTTGCTTTGGGATATAATAAAAAACAGGCAGCTAGAGCGGTAAATGCGGTATATAATTATAGCGACAGTATTGAAGATACGATTAAGAAAGCATTGGCAGTGCTTATATAGGACGTGGATATGAACAAGAGAATATTATCGGCAGAATTGCAATTGGAAGATAGTGAAACGACGATTAGACCAGTATCATTGGCAGAATATATTGGCCAAGAAGCCGCAAAAGAGTCGTTGGAGATTTTTATAAAGGCAGCGAAGAGAAGAAAAGAGTCGTTGGATCATGTGTTGCTATATGGACCGCCTGGRTTGGGAAAAACAACGCTTGCGGGAGTTATTTCAAATGAGATGGCAACGGGGTTTAAAGTGACATCGGGCCCTGCAATAGAAAAGCCAGGTGACATTGCGGCAATACTGAACAATTTGAAATCGGGAGACATTTTGTTTATAGATGAAATTCACAGGATGCCTAGATTTGTTGAGGAAGTTCTTTATTCGGCAATGGAGGATTTTTATATAGATATATTGGTGGGAAAAGGAGAAATGGCGAAATCGATAAGGTTGGATTTACCGAAATTCACWTTGATTGGAGCAACAACTAAGGCGGGACTCTTAAGCTCACCGCTTAGAGAYAGRTTTGGAATTATTCAAAGGCTGGAATATTATACCTTAGATGAGCTTACTGCAATTATAATGAGAACTGCAGCAATATTGAATACACCAATAGAGATAGTTGCAGCGATGGAGATTGCAAAATGCGCGAGAGGAACACCGCGACTGGCTAATAGATTTTTGAAACGTGTGCGAGATATAGTGGAAATTAAATATGACAAATTGAAAATAGGTGATGCGGAGTGTGTGATGGCATTAGAGCTGTTGGGGCTTGATGAATATGGTTTAGATGAATTGGATAGAAAAATATTAGCAACAATAAAGAATACTTTTGATGGAGGGCCGGTGGGCTTATCCGCATTGGCGGCAACTTTGGCAGAAGAAGTTGAAACATTAGAAGATGTGTACGAGCCTTATTTGTTGCAGAAGGGTTTAATTAAGAGAACTCGTAGTGGAAGAATGTTGACAGAGGCGGCAGAGAGATTAATTAGGAGTAAATGATGGATAATAAAGTGGAATTACTGGCACCAGTGGGWAAAATTGAAAATGCATATGCGGCGGTAGAAAATGGTGCAGATGCTATATTTTTTGGAGGAAATAGCTTTAATGCRAGAGTGAATGCAGATAATTTTGATTATGTACAAATGAAAGAGTTGATAAATTATTGTAAATTGCGAGGTGTAAAAACTTACGTAACTGTTAATACTCTGGTTAGGGAAAATGAGTTAGTACAAGTATATCAATTGTTAAAAGAGCTGCAGAATTTGGGAATAGATGCAATAATTGTTCAAGACTTGGGTATTGTAAATATGGTTAGAAAGTATTTTTCAAATTTGAAGATGCATGCCAGTACTCAATTGAGTGCGCATAGTTATGAAGATGTATTGTTTTTGAAAGAGAACGGAATGAGCCGGGTGGTGCTTGCGAGAGAACTGTCGTTGGCGGAGATAATAAAAATAAAGAAAGAGGTGGATATAGAAATTGAAACTTTTGTGCATGGCGCATTGTGTTTTTCGTATTCGGGACAATGCTTGTTAAGTAGCGTGATTGGAGATCGGAGCGGRAATCGTGGAAGCTGTGCGCAGCCGTGTCGTATGATGTATAGTTTATATAAAAATAATGAATGTATTAGAGATGATATGCATTTGCTTTCGTCAAAAGATATTTGTACGTTGGAAATTTTGCCAGATTTGATCAAAGCGGGAATTGACTCATTTAAAATAGAGGGTAGGATGAAATCTGCAGAGTATGTGGCTGGAGTGGTGGGTACTTACAGGAAATATTTGGATAACGTGAGCTATGCGGTTGATCAGATGGATATAGATAATTTGAAGGCTATTTTTAATAGAGGAAACTTTTCGACGGGTTATTATAAGCAAAAACCGGGAGTAGAAATGATGTCTCAAATTAGTCCAAAAAATATTGGATTGAAGATTGGGAAAGTTATTAAGTATGATAAAAAGACTAAAATGGCTTCGATTTATACGAAGTATGATTTGAACAAAGGAGATGGAATAGAAGTTTGGAATAGCGGAAAACATGTTGGGATTGGATTGAATAAAGATTATAAGAAGAATGGAGAGTTTGGCATAAAATTGGATTATGCGCAGCCAGAAGCTGAAGTATATATTACAAAAAAWCATAATCTAATTAAATCTCTTAGAAAAACATATGAAAAGCAGACGAGAAAGCGTAAAATTGACGCATATTTTTKGGGAAGAATAGGAAAACCTATTGCTCTTAGCTTGACTTGTCAGAACATAAAAATACAAGTTTTTGGTGAGCCTTTGGAAGAGGCTATTAATGCTCCGATAGCAAAAGTGCAAATAGAAGAAAAATTAAGGAAATTGGGAAATACACCATTTGAAATAGAATCTATAGAAATAAATTTGGATGAAAATGTATTTTTATCGATTGCTAAGATGAATGATTTAAAACGTATCGCAGTGGAAAAATTAATGGCAGCAATAGTGAAAGTAGATGCTATAGAAGTGAAAGAATATGTACCTGTTGCGACGGAGGAGATATCGGCGAAAGTAGCAGTTCAGGTATCAACGAAAGAGCAATTGGAAGCTGTATTGGAATTTGAAAAGGTTGATACTATTTATTATCCTTTTGACTATAAATTTGATAAATGCGTAGTTGTTATAGAGCTGGTAAGAAACGTGGGTAAAAAAATTGTAGTTGTTTTGCCACAGATTATGTCTTCTGAATTGTTRGAAAARTATAAGGGAGACTTGTTGGAGTTGGCTGCTACTTATGAGGTTTCATTTTTGTGTAAAACTTTGGGACAAGTAAATTTATTAAGTAGATTGGGTATAGATTTTGAGGTAGACTATAATTTGAATGTTTGTAATAGTGAGCATGCAGAATTTTATAAAAACCTTGGTGCTAGACAGATAACGCTGTCTCAAGAAGTCTATAATGAGGTTGGTTTTCAGAAGGTGATTTATGGATACTATCCTGTGATGACTAGTAAGCAATGTTTGCTAGATCATGTTAATCAATGCGGAAACAAAGATAATTTTTATATTGAGGATAGAAAAAATGTAAATTGGATGATTAAAACTGATTGTGAGGCGTGTGTGATGCAAATTTTTAGCTGTAAGCCAGTGCAACTGAGAGGTTTTACAGATAATGTGCGGYTAGATTTTACGATTGAAAGTGTAGAGGAGATAAGAAAAATTATTAGAGAATTTATTTATTGAAAGGTGGGATATATTGGATTTATTGATTTTGCTTAGTAGATATATTATAAGCTCGTTGGCTGTGGTGATATTTGTTTTGATTTTGACTAAGGAAAAAATACGAGTTAATGTGTCTTATACTTTATTATATAAGTTGATGATGGCATTATTTTCGATACCGATGTTTATTATAATGTTAAAAAACTGGGACAAAGCTTCAACTTTGTTGGTTAATTGGGTGTTGGGATCAATAATTATAACAACATTTTATTGGGTGATGAATGACAAGCTAGAGTTGATGGGCTCGGTGATTGTATTTTTGGTGATCATATCTATGATAATGTTAAATAGGCTCAATTGTGAACTTGCAAGGCAGCAAATAATCTTTTTGACAATTGCGGTGTTGGTAGCAAACGTTGTTTTTGTAATGTTTCCATTAGTAATAAATAAGCATATTATAAAACTGTATATTCCGGCTATAATAATTTTGTTGTTGCTTCCTTTTATGTTGGGAAGACGAATTTATGGGGCATTGAATTGGGTAAATATTGGAAATATTTCGTTTCAACCTTCTGAAATAGGTAAGGTTATGTATATTTTAATTGCCGCATATTTATTGAGTGAGAAAAAATTAAAAAAATCCATTTGGRTATTAGGTTCGTTAACTGCTGGAATATGTTTAATATTTTTGATTCAAAGAGACTTGGGGGCTGCGTTTTTATATATAGGAGTTTTCTTGGTGTTATTTTATATTTATACGATGAATATAAGATATTTATTAGCAGGTGGAATTGCTTGTGGTGTGGGGGCGGCTATTTTTGTAGTGGCTTTTCCGCATGTGCAAGAGCGGGTGTTGAGTTGGGTGGATCCATTTAGAGATGTGTTGGGAAGTGGGTATCAGATGGCTCAGGGGCTGTTTGCTATGGGAACGTGGGGAGCATTAGGGAGTGGGATTGGGCTTGGAACACCCAAAAGTATTCCGTTGGTAACGACAGATTTTATCTTTACGGCTATTGTTGAGGAATTGGGAGTGATTGTAGCTTGTTTGGTAATATTTAGTTACTTTTGTTTAGGAATATTTGGTGTTGCGATAGCCTTAGATGTGAAAAGCGTATTTTTACAGTATATAGCGATTGGGTGTGTTTCGTTTATAACATTGCAATCGTTTTTAATTTTGGGTGGAGTTTTACAGATTATTCCTTTGACTGGAGTGACTCTTCCGTTTGTGAGTTATGGTGGTTCATCAATTTTGAGTTCTGTAGTTATGGTAGTTGTTTTATTTTATTTACCGAGTTATGATAATAAATTAAATAAGGGCAGAAACAAAGGAAATAGAGGAAAAAATGAACGAAAAACAACGAGTGGCCAAAAGAAGAAAATCAATAATTAATATAGCAATTTTTTGGGGTATTATATTAGGACTGTGTGTTGTGAGAGTTGTGTATATTGCCGTATGGAGCGAGTTGGGACTTAGTCCGTATAACCAAAGGCTGAATTTGATGGAAGATAAAATATTAAGAGGGAATTTTTATGATAGCAATGGGGTAGTATTGACCCAAAATATAGATGAAGTTAGAGATTATATATATGATGGCAGATATAATACGAGTGTAGGATACTTGGGATATGGAGAATATGGATTGGAAAAAGATTATGCAAAAACTTTATTGTCTCCTACTTATACTTTTTTGGGAATTTTGAAAAATTTATTTACTAAGGAGAAGTTTGTAGGACATGATGTGTACCTGACATTGGACAATGARCTGCAGGAAGTTGTTGAAAAGGCTTTTGCTAAAAATCGTGGAGCGGCGGTTGTGATAGAACCCAAAACGGGTCAGGTTAAAGCAATGTTTTCGGCTCCAGCTTTTAATCCGAATACAGCAAACTTAGAAGTAGTACGAAATAGAGAAGACAATCCACTGCTCAATCGTGCAACTCAAGGACTATATCCTCCAGGCTCGATTTTTAAAATATTACCAGCATATGGCATTATGGAAAAATTCCCTGAAACATATCAAGATATTGTTTATAACTGTACTGGTGAAATTATCATAGATGGAGAAGTGATAAAGTGTTATGATCATACGGCTCATGGAATGATGAATTTGAGCGAAGCGTTTAAATATTCATGTAATACTTATTTTATAAATCTGCGAAACTATATTTCGTATAAAGAATTATCTAGTATTGCAAAGCAATTTTTATTTGATACAAAGCTTCCGACAAAAATTCTTGTAAAGCCTAGCCGATTTGATAAAAATGATGAAAATGTTTTTAGTCAGGCATTAACATATATGGGGCAGGGAAAAACTTTGGTAACACCATTTCATATGGCGATGATTGCTTCGGTAATTGCTAATGAAGGTGTATTGATGGAACCATATTTGGTGGATCATATAGCAGGGAAAAAGAGAAACACTCCAAAAGAAGTGGACAGTATTTTTGATACGGCAATGGCAACGAATCTTCAAAATTTGATGATAGGTGTAGTTAATGGAGGGACAGGAAGAGCATTAAGCGGTATACCAGCAACAGTGGGAATTAAGACTGGCACTGCTGAAAATGGAAATGGTGATGCGCATTCATGGGTATTGGGATTTGCACAGGATAGAGAAGATTATATAGCATTTGCTGTTGTGGTAGAAAATTTGGAGGGTGAAGCTGTTGGTATTGTAGAAGATATCGTTGTAAATTTTTTAGAAAATAATAGGAATTAACAAATTTTGTTGTAAAAAAGATTGAAAGTGTTTATAATAACTCTAATTGGCATTCTTGTAGGAAGACAGGTGAGAATATGATAGAAACTGTCAGTTGTGGAGGAGTGGTTATCTATAAAGGAAAGCTACTGATTCTTTATAAAGATTATAAAAATAAATATGTAGGATGGGTGCTTCCTAAAGGAACTGTAGAGATAGGAGAGACTCATCAGGTGACGGCTGTGAGAGAAGTGAAAGAAGAATCTGGGGTAAATGCAAATATTGTTAAGTATGTTGGGACAAGTCAATATTCATTTCAGGGAAATGATGATGTGATAAATAAAAGTGTTCATTGGTACTTAATGAAGACGACCAGTTTCTATACTAAACCACAAAGAGAGGAATATTTTTTGGATGCAGGATTTTATAAATATCATGAAGCGTATCATTTATTAAAATTTTCAGACGAAAGATATGTACTAAAAAAAGCTTATAATGCGTATTTGGAATTGCGAAAAAATAATCAATGGTTTAGTAAAGATGAAGGAAGTTTTTATTATAAGCAAAACTAGAAAAGAATAGAAGCTACGGCTTCTTTTTTTTTTTTTAGTTTTTATGTAGTTTATGGAAATGTTAAAAATGTATTTCCTTTTTACTACATAATATGATATAATCAACTGAAGGTATAAAAYTATTAAGAAAGGGGATTTAAAAAAATGGATCCTAATCAGATACAAAAAGAAATGAAGGAAATAGGAGAAGCGTTGTCCAATATGAAAAATTATCCAGATGTTGCAGGATTTGTAACAGATATTAAATATCAAGTAGGACAACTATCGTATTTTTACGATAGCTTGGCACCAAAACAAACAGGTGATCCTTCGACAACATTTTATAGACCTAAAAAATTGCCTAAGGTTCATCAATTGGCATATTTTAACTTAACAAGAGGATTTCCAAAAGAATTATATGGTGGGCATTGGTGCTATGTATTTAAGTATTTTAAGAGCAAGTTTATAATTATTCCAACAACATCTGTAAAAGCAAATTCATTGCCTCCTGACCCAGAGTTTCAACTTGATATTGCTGTTAGTGATTTTAAAAATGGTATGCTTACTAGATTGCAACTTAGTGATATGCGTACAATTGATATACAAAGACTATATTGCGGAAAAGGCTTCTATGATGTAACTACTGACAGAGAGTATATTTTACATAATATAAATAAGATGTTACTTGCAGAGTAGATATAAAAATGGGCAAAGCCTAAATATTAAGGGGATTGGTCTAGAAAGACCAGTTCCCTTTTTGACCACAAAAAGGACATATAATATCATCTTGTGATTTTTGACTAAGCTCCAACACTGATAAATCGCTGTGCATGGCGGTGCTATTGAATATAGATGTGTCTACTGCGTTAGATAATAGTTCGGGACCAGATAAATCATAGCCGCAGTTATTACATTTTATATAGCTGTACATAGTGTTACCCCTTTCTAAAATTAACTTGTTGCTGTGTGTAGAGTTAAAAAAAGTCCTACTCTGAATAGAGATGGGACGATTAAAGTTTTGATGAAAAACTATCATTACATAGTATCTACAAAAAGTCTAAAAATATACAAAAAAATTTTTTTAATTGGACAAATTTGGTTGAATAGAAATTTAAAAAAATCACATCCTAAATATATATAAGAATTTAGGAGGAAGTGACTATGAAAAACAATAAGTTAAAATCTGTAGCCATTGTAATGTCTCTGGTGGTTGGAGCGACTCCGGCATTTGCTTGCAGTAGTTGTCCAAGAGCGAATACATCAACCAGAAATAATCTAATTGAGACAATTCCTACATCAGCACCAGCTGCTCCCACACCTTCAACTGCAACTGAGCCCAAAAAAGAAGAAGCAACTAAAGGAGAAGTAACTAAAGAAGAAACAAAAAAAGAAGAAGCAACTAAAGAAGAAACAAAAAAAGAAGAAGTAACTAAAGAAGAAACAAAAAAAGGAGAAGCAAAAAAAGAAGAAGCAACTAAAGGAGAAGTAACTAAAGGAGAAGTAACTAAAGAAGAAACCAAAAAAGAAGAAGGAAAGAAAGAAGATGTAACTGAAACAACAGATACGACCACTGCATTTACAATTGATAATTTTAAAGTAATTCAATCGGCTTTAATTACTTTAGGAGTGAAGCAAGAGGACTTAGAAGTACAGATAAAAGAAGGCAAAAAATTAGTTGATGTATTGGAAAGCTCTGAGATTTCTGTTAAAAAATTTAGAAAACAATTGATTAAGGAATATTCTAAAGTGATAAAAGAAGGTCAAAATTCAGGACAACTGACGAAAGAAGAAGCCAAGACTCTGAAACAAGCTGTGAAAGAAAAAGTTGAAAGTTGGATGAGTGAAAGTAAATAATGAGCGAAAGGACCTGAGTGTGCAGGTTCTTTTTTATTGCATAGAAAAAGGTGACYGGATTGTATCACCTTTTGTTATAGAGCTTATTGCCAAGGAAAAAATAGACCATAGGCCAATACGAGAAAAGCAAAGATCATTCGGTATACCGCAAAATATTTCATGGGTTTTTTCTTTAAAAAGTCGAGAAAAGAACCAATTACGGCAATGGCAACAATGAATGAAACTAAAAAACCAACGAAGAGCGCTGCCCATTCATTAGGTACTAGGGTACCTTGCGCATCTAAAAGATTTAGAAATGCTTGTCCAAACATAACCGGAATTGCCAAGAAGAAGGAATATTCAGCAGCAGCGACTGTTCCTAGACCGCCTACCCAACCTCCAATAATGGTTGATGCTGATCGCGATACTCCTGGAATTATAGAAAAGACTTGGAAGAGCCCTACAATTATCGCTTGTTTTGGTGTAATAATTATAGCAGTGAGGGGTCGTTGACTATGATTTTTGAGCTTATCTTCTGCAAGAATCATGAGGACACCACCAACGAACAATGCAATGGCAACTACAAGCGGATTGAAAAGATAATGTTGTACTGCATCGTCGAAAGGAATACCAATAACAGCAGCAGGGATGCATGAAATACAAATCATCAACCAAAAGTACATTCCACTATTTTTGGGAGGTGTATTTTGGGAGGGGAACAAATTAATTATTGTATCCATAATTTTTTTGCGATATAAAAATACAACAGCAAGGGTAGCACCGAGTTGTATTACCATGTTGAACATGTCTACGAATTCTTTATTTGTGTGTGAATAAAAGTCTAACAAGTTTGAAAATATTATTAAATGTCCAGTAGATGAAACTGGTAAAAATTCTGTAAGTCCTTCAACAATGCCAAGAACTCCGGCTTTGATCATAAAAAATAAGTCCACGATAAATTCTCCTTTGTAAATATTTTATTTATAGCTTTAGTGCTTGTACTAAGATTATATTATAAAAATGTAAAGATTATGAAAAAAATAGGATATTATATTGAAAATTAAATTGTATAAGAGTAAAATTTAATTGTAAGCCAATAAGTATAAATGTATAGGAGTGAAAGAATGAAAAAACCTAATGTAATTTTGATGTTTGTAGATGATTTGGGTATTGGAGATATTTCGGCATTTAATAGTGAAGGAAAAATTAACACAGATAATATTGATTTACTGGCAAAAGAGGGTATGATGTTTACAGATGCACATTCGAGCTCGTCTGTTTGTACTCCGTCTAGGTATGGATTATTGACCGGAAGATATGCATTTCGTTCGAGACTGAAATATTCTGTAATTACGGGAGATAGCATGCCTTTAATAGAAAGAGATAGAATGACGATGGCAGATCTGTTTAAGCAAAATGGATATTCTACAGCTTGTGTAGGTAAGTGGCATTTGGGGCTAGGATGGAATTTGAAAGAAAATTTTAGAGACAACCCTGTGATAGACAAAAAATATTATGAAGATATTCCAGAAAGAGATTTGGATACTATTACTCGAGGGGTGTTGYTTCCCACCTGGGTAGAAGGACTGGATATAGATTATACAAAGYCACTGCTAGTAAGYCCAAATGATTATGGATTTGACTACTTTTTTGGAATGGCAGCATCACTGGATCAACCTCCGTTTACTTATATAGAAAATAATAAGGTTTTGTTTGAACCCACGAAAATTTCAGGAGAGATAGTATTAAATAGGGTAACGGCTAAGATGCAAGAAAAGTGGCAATGCGGTCCTACTGCAGAAGGGTTTGATCATGAACAAGTTTTGGACGATATGCAGGAAAAAGTTTTAGAGCTGATAGATAAATTTAGTGATGATGAAGAGCCATTTTTTATATATTATCCAACTCCTGCAGTGCATGGACCGTTGCTGCCTAACAAAAATTTTAAAGGAAAATCAGGCTTGAATGCATATGCAGATGTAGTATTGCAAACGGATTATTATGTTGGTCAAATTGTGGAAAAACTTAAGGAAAAGGGTATATTTGAAGACACAATATTCGTGTTTACAAGTGATAATGGTTGCTCTGGAGTGGCTGATATTCCATTATTGGAAGCAAATGGACATTTTCCAAGTTATCTGTATCGAGGATATAAATTGTCTTTATATGAAGGTGGGCATCGAGTGCCGACGATTGTTTCGTATCCTAATAAAATTTCAGCAGGATCTAGATGCGATACCAATATTTGCAATACAGACTTTTTTGCAACGTTTGCTGATGTGTTAGGTGTTAGGTTGGCAGATGATGTGGCAGAGGATTCGTTTAGCAATTTAAAATTGTGGGAAGGGACAAGTGAGTGTGCAAGAGAATCTACAGTATATAGTGGATTTACAGGATTTTTGGGAATTTTAAAAGGTGCGTATAAATTAAATTGTGTTGAAAATGGTGGAACAGATGCACAGTTTATGGCAGACATATTTGACAATATTGTTGCTCGTCAAAAATTCGAACTTTATAATATTATAAAAGATCCAGCAGAAAAGGAAAATATAATTGACAGATACCCAGATGTTGCAAAAAATTTGATCGACGAACTATCAAAGGTAGTTGACAATGGTCGCAGTACAGTAGGGGAAAAACAAAAAAATGTTGCAGATGATAATTGGTTTCAGATAAATTGGAGATAATATTTCGTATGATATAAAAATTATTTGTATAAGGAGATAATGATGGAATTTTTGGGTGAGCAAAAACTTATTGAGCAAGCAAAAGTGGGATTTCCCAAGGGTATAACTAAAATTTGTGATAATGTATATTTCTTTTTGGGGTATGGTGGAAGTACGTGTATATTAGTAGTTGGTGATAAATCATGTGTGCTAGTTGATACACTGAATGGAATGGGCGTTGCGCAAGAGGCTATGGTAGAGGTGAGAAAGATTACTGATAAGCCGATTAAAAATATAATTTATACTCATTATACTCATTTTGATCATACGGGGGGAGCTGCAGCATTTGCAGTAGATGACCCAGAAATATACGGGCATCAGCCGGCGTTTTCGCAGTATGCGCATACTGAAATGATTAAAGAGATTTGTCAAGTGAGAGGAGCAAGGCAGTTTGGAAGAGGATTGACTCCGGAAGAAATAATTAGCGTTGGGGTAGGTCCGCGCAATAATAATGTTGATAAGCAGAGTAATTTGAAATGTACTAAATGGTTGACAGAAGAAGTGACTGAGCTCGATTTAGAGGGAATAGCGACAGTTATAGTTGCAGCTCATGGAGAAACTGATGATCAAGTATTTGTATATTTTCCGCAATATGAAGTGCTTTGCTGCGGAGATAATTTTTATGAATCATGGCCTAACTTGTATGCTATTCGTGGTAGTCAGTATAGAGATGTTAGTGGTTGGGTTCAGGCTCTTAGAATGATGCTTGTATACGATGCAAAATATTTGTTACCAGGACATACTAGAGCTATAATAGGTAAAGAAAAGGTAAGAGAAACACTTTCAAACTATGCTGATGCGATAGAGTATGTACTTTTGAAAACGTTAGAGGGTATGAATGTTGGAAAAACAGCTCAAGAACTTGTGGAGGAAATTGTGTTGCCAGAACAGTATGCAAAACTTCCTTATTTGCAGGAGTATTATGGAACTGTAGAATGGTCGATTCGAGCAATATTTGCGGGGTACTTGGGATGGTATGACGGGAATCCGACACATTTGGGGCATATTGATTCTAATAAAAAGGCTTTGAAGACTATTGCAATGATGGGTGGTGCAGAAAATGTGGTTGCTGAGGTGAACAAGGCAATTGCAATGGATACAAAGGRTGAATACCAGTGGGCTGCGGAGCTTTGCGATATTTTATTAGATGCGCAAGTGGAAGTTGTTGCAGCTAAAAAGTTTAAGGCTGAGGCGTTATATGCTTTAGGCAGGATGCAAACTAGTGCGAATGGAAGGCACTATTATTTGGCAGTGGCAAAATTTTTGAAAGGTGAAATGCAACCTGCAAAAATGCCTGGTTTTGGTGAAGATGCGGCAAAGAAAATAGGTTAAAAATGAAATTATTTTTTTTGAGTGTATATTTAATTAAATTATTGTCAACAATCTAAATACAAGTATACCTAGAAAAGGATTTGTATGTTATGGAGTTATTAAAAAAATATAGAGTAATTTTAGAAACTGAAGACTATTCAACTATTGTCATTGGAAAGAAAAGAAATTTAATTCTCCAAGAATATATAGGTAGTAATCCCCAAACATATTTAGTGAATCCAGATTTTTTGGGATGTAAGCAATATTCCCAAGAGGAAATAATCTCGGAAGGAATTTCATATGTAGGAGAGATGGGATTGTTTATTCCAATAGTAGGAAAAAATAACTACATTTGGGCTACAGAATTGGTTTCACCAAGTATAAATGCATTTGTATGTGGTGCATTAGCAAATAAATATATTTTTGTGGATTGTAAAGAAAGAACTATTAAGTTTGATAGTGAAAGACGAAGTTTGAATGCAACATATTATATGGGTGGAGGTCCTTATCCTCGCTCACATGTTACCATAAATATTTATTTAGATGAATTAAGGAGAGAGCATTTAGATAAATTTTTGAGCATAGTGGAAGAAGCTCCGTTGGACGATTCAAGGGATTATTGTAAAGAAGAATATTATGAATTTTACCTTTTTCCAAAATCAGAAGTAGCAATCGAAAATTATGTTAAGGAAGTTTCATATCAAACTAAGAATGAGAAAGGTGGAGATATTCGTACGCATATTTATATTATAGATGCGTCGATTCCATCATCGCATAAAGATTATTTTACTAAACGGTTTGAAATGGCTACGTTGCTTACAAATGGATATACAGCGGATACAATTTCAGAACAGGGTGCTATTATAGAGTTTTCCAATTTTTTTTATCAATTTTATAAGCGAAGAGAGGCTACAAGAGCCATTATTGCAGTGCAAGATATAATGGAAATTAACGAAGAGATACGCAATAATAAAACTTTGCTAAATATGGACCGTAAAAGAGAATTTGAGATTGAAAAGCATCGTATGGCCCAGAAATTTGCCAATGTGTATGATTTGAAAGTGGATTTTTTAGAAGAGTTCATTTATAAAAAGGCTGTTTGTTTGACAATGTATAGATAGAGTATAAATTTGAATAGGATTTGCCTAGTTTTGCTAAATAAGCTAGGCAGATTTATTTTGATGTCATGCATAGAAAATATGAATTAAATATCATTATGCATTCCAATAAAAATTTGTGTCCAGTAATTTTCTTCATCTGCATATCCAATGCCTATATGTGTATATTCTTCTTTTAAAATATTAGCTTTATGATCTGAGCTACTCATCCAAGATTTCATAACTGTAGCTGGATTTTTGTGCCCCATTGCTATATTTTCGCCAATTTTATTCCATCCAGAAATATCGAAAGATTCCATCATTGTAATAGGGGAGCCATATGTAGGGCTTTCATGACTAAAATATTGATTCTCTTGCATATCGGTACTCTTGATTTGAGCTACTTTAGTAAGTTCATAATCTAGTTCTAATGGATGAATGCCAGCTTTTATACGTTCTTCGTTGACAAGTTGAAGAATTTCTTCTATGATTTCATCATTCGTCGAAGTAGATGGTGCAAAGTATGGAGTTAGATCTAAAGCTGTATCAGAGATTTCTGTTTCAGTGAGTAATAAAGGTACATATGTTAATAAATCTTGTTTGACCAATGCGTCGTATGTAGTCTGCAGCTGTTTTTCTTCATTGGCAGTAGAGTATTGATAAATTTTAATTTTATATAAGTTGTCTCCTAAATAGTTTGTTATTTCTGCAGCATATTCAGTAGTGTATATTAAGTTGGCATATGCAGCTTTGCTATGGAGGATAATTTCGCTGTCAGTTATTTGGAGTGTTGTTTCAGGTTCCATATTGGTAGAAGTATCAGACATAATGAGTGTTGCGCCATTAAATGTAGTGTTTATTTTAAGGGATGGATCTAGTCCGAAAAGTTCTTTATAAAAAGCTTTAAAATCGGAAAAACTAAATTTAAAATTATATCCATCAATTTGTATGCCATACTTTGTTACAAAAGCTTCTGCACCTTCGTATGTGTTATTATATAATTTAGTTCGTAAAAATTTTCCTAATATATCTAATTTATCTTCGAGGGGTGTAAGACTATCATATGTAGATGTGTATTTAATGAGATTTAGTATAGGAGCTAATTGGTCGATAGATACGGCTGTAATAGGGGCTAGAGCAGCTGTTGTTGGTGTGGATACTAAAGTGAAACTAGCAAAAGTGGTAATTGCAAGTGCTTTAAATTTTTTTTGAAACATATTAATTTCTCCTTTGTTTTATTATTATACAATAAAGATTATATGGAAACCAATTTGCGTATTATACAAATTGGTGAGCAAATTGGTTAGATATTATTTTTATACTGCCAAAGTGAGTAATTCTCTTTTGTGCCATTTAAAACCCATGCTGACTAATTCATTATATGAATAGCGCTCGCTGCGATAAAGAGGGTCATGATAGTACCACCCGTCAGGATATTTTACTGCAAGCCAAGAATGTTGAGTACCCAGTCTACCGATGCCTGTAATAGGTAAAGCAGTATAGCCAAGATAATTAACAAGTTCATAAGCTAATGCAGCATATTGATAGAAAAATCCTTTGCCAGTATTGAATACTTGGATTGCTCCTTCTTCTGTTGTTTGTGGTGGATCCATTTGTGTATATGTTATAGTAGCAAGTACTGCGTTAAAAGCACCAGTTAAAGTGTGCCCATATTGATCAAGTAAAGCTTTCAAATAATAATTTAAGTTATCAAGGGTAGCGGGATTTTTTTTAGATATTCCATTGTTATCTATAGTATATATATCTATAGTGATATTTTTAGCCATTACTCCGTCATTTAAAAAATAATAATTATTTCCGTTAACAGTTTGCCAACCTGTCAATGCTTTTCCAGTATCTGTTGAAAAAAGATATGTGGTACCTAAAGGAGTAGTAAAAAGATCTCCAGTTGAATAAACACCACCTTCGGGTAAAAAATAATAATAATCTTCTTCAATTTTTTGCAATCCTATTTGCTGTATTCCGTTATTAAAATAATATTTTTTATGATCAATAGTGAGTTCACCGTCAGCTAATTCGTTGTTATGGAGATATAATATAATGTCATTAAATTTATTCCAACCTTCAATGCCTCCTGATTTTAAATAATTGTGATAAGTATTGCCAACTTTTTGTGGGCCTATTTGTTGGTGACCATTTTGAAAATAATATTTTAGACCATTGATAATAATTTCGCCATTTGCGAATTGATTATTTTTTATATAAAACACTTCAGAATTGACTTTATTCCAACCTTCTCTGCCTGTCCATTTAGGGTCCATTTTATATGTTATAGGATCAAAGTAACGAAATAAGTCATCAACTAGCAAAAAACCACTATGTACAATGCCGTTGATGTCAACATAATATGTACTTTCCTCGAAATCGATTATACCTTCAACTAGAAATCCGTTAATAAAAAAGTGTGGTATTTGCCTAATATGTATAATGCCATGAGCTAGTTGATTATTTGTTATGTATAGATGCAACATTTTTATTGTATTCCACCCATCTACTCCTATCCAATTTTTGTTCATCTGATAAGAAATAGGATCAAAATATCGCATTACTCCATTGACCTGAAAAAATCCACTTTCTAATGTATAATTATCTCCAACAAAATATGTATTCGTATCAAAATCTACAGCACCTGTTGGAGTACCATCAGGTAGCAAAAGTATGTGCTCATTGTATTCATCAGTAATTATTCCAATTTGTTGACGCCCATTTTTAAAATAATATAATAAATTATCGATATATATTTTGTCATTAGCAAGTTGATTATCTTGAAGGTATATAACCAATTCTCCAACTAGATTCCAACCTTCTTGTCCAATCCAATTAGTATCCATTTTATAAGTAAGGGGATCAAAATAGCGCATTTTACCATTTATTATGAAAAATCCAGTTTGCAGTATGTAATCATCATTAATAAAGTAGTTATTGCCACAAAAAGATATAATACCAGGAGAAGTACCAATAGGTACACTAAATTGTACCTGTCTTTTTTCGTTTATAACAGAAATTTGAGTTTCTAAAAAAGGATTAGAAATATTGAGTTCTTCTATCAGTAATTT
>NZ_ABEQ01000002.3:0-50000 GCF_000171335.1 Candidatus Epulonipiscium viviparus | reverse complement strand
CGAAGAGTGCAAAGGCATAAGGTTGCTTGACTGTGACATCGACGGATGAAGCAGGTACGAAAGTAGGACTTAGTGATCCGGTGGTATGAAAGTGGGATTGCCATCGCTCAACGGATAAAAGCTACCCCGGGGATAACAGGCTTATCTCCCCCAAGAGTTCACATCGACGGGGAGGTTTGGCACCTCGATGTCGGCTCATCGCATCCTGGAGCTGTAGCAGGTTCCAAGGGTTGGGCTGTTCGCCCATTAAAGCGGTACGCGAGCTGGGTTCAGAACGTCGTGAGACAGTTCGGTCCCTATCCGTCGTGGGCGTAGGAAATTTGAGAGGAGCTGACCTTAGTACGAGAGGACCGGGTTGGACGGACCGCTGGTGCATCTGTTAGACTACCAAGTCTATAGCAGAGTAGCCAAGTCTGGATATGATAAACGCTGAAGGCATCTAAGCGTGAAACAGACCTCAAGATAAGATTTCCCATTCGTAAGAAGTAAGATCCCTTGCAGATTACAAGGTAGATAGGTTGGAGGTGTAAGAGTGGTAACATTCGAGCTGACCAATACTAATGGTTCGAGGGTTTGACCTAATTTAAAATGGGTTTTGTGTAGTATATTCTTTTCTTCATTGTGTTCAGTTTTGAAAGTACAATATTCCTCGATAGCTCAGCGGCAGAGCATTCGGCTGTTAACCGAAGGGTCGTAGGTTCGAACCCTACTCGGGGAGCTGTAAAATTTAGGCCCATTGGTCAAGCGGTCAAGACACCGCCCTTTCACGGCGGTAACGGGAGTTCGATTCTCCCATGGGTCATTTTGGTAATAATTTGCTTTTAGGAAACATTTGTTCTCATTAAGTGGTTGCCAAGTTAGGGCGGCATAGCCAAGTGGTAAGGCAGAGGTCTGCAACACCTTCACCACCAGTTCAAATCTGGTTGTCGCCTTTTTATTTTTTGTAGTTAATAGGGAGAGGATTTTGTATCTTCTCTTTTTTATTGCAGAAAAAAGTAAAAAGAATGAGAAAAATAACTTTTACATATATAAAAAAGTGGACAGGAATATGTAACCTGTGTTATGATAGATAATGACTACATTACTAAGGAAGTAGCTATTTAAATTATATGTTCTATTTTGAAGAATTTTTATTGAATAAATTTTATGTATGTGTTTATAAAAAACATATATTTAATAATTAATGTAAATTAATAAAATAAAATTCTTATATCATATGATTATCGAATTGGAGGAGGGACATGCCCAAGGTAATAGTATATATTGCAATGAGTTTAGATGGATATATTGCAGATGAAAATGGAGGAGTAAATTGGCTTCATGGTGATGGAAGTGATATTGAAAATATTGGTAGTTTTTTAGAATTTATAGAAACTGTAGATACTGTAATTTTAGGTTCAACAACGTATGATCAAATTGTAAATGAATTGTCACCAAAAGAATGGGCATATAAAGGTAAGCAAACGTATGTTCTTACCAATAAAGAATATAATTCGAGGGAAGAAATAATATTTACAAATCAAAATATCGGAATGTTAATTGATAATATAAAAAAGAAAAATAATAAAAATATTTGGATTTGTGGTGGAGCGAATATTATTAGTCAATTTCATAATGAAAATTTGATAGATGAATATTGGATAACCATCATACCGATTATATTAGGAAACGGACTACGTCTTTTTAATGCAAAAAATATAGCAGTTAACCTAAAATTACTAGCTACTAGAAGTTATAATGGAATTGTAGATTTAAAATATAAAAAGCAATAAGATTTTGAAAGGATTTTGAAAGTGATTAGATTTGTAAAAGACACAGATATTGAAAGAATTTATAAAATTTATAGTTATTATGTAACATATACGGGAGCGAGTCTTGAAATAGAATTACCTAGTTTGGAAGAGTTTAAAAATCGTGTGAATACCATTGCTAAAACTCATTCATATATAGTATATGAATTAGAAGGAGATATTATTGGTTTTGCGTATGCGACTAAATTTATGGATAGAGAAGGGTATAAATATTCTGTTACAACTTCTATATATCTAGATCCGAGCTTTGTTGAACAAGGAATAGGAGAGTATTTATATAAAGCATTACTAGCATTGCTAAAAGTACAAGGTTTTTATACTGCTTATGCTATTATTACGTCTTCTAATAAAAAAAGTATGAAATTTCATGAAAAATTAGGCTTTACTTTAGTGGCTACAATGGAAAAAATAGGTTATAAGTTTGATGAATGGTTAGATACAGCGTATTATGTATATCCAATAAAAGACATTGAAGAACCTGCTAAAGAACTACAAGGTGTAGATACTGTTGATTTTATTAAATTTTATTAAAGAAAAGGGTCGATACTATTAAATAGTACTTGACCCTTTTTTGTTTATGAAGATTTGATATTAATAATTTTGGGATTTTGATTGCCTTGACCAATATCGATATTACTAATAATAGAAGTATTTAATGGTGCAGAATAACTAATATTGCGGCTAAATGCAAAATCTAAAGAAACAACTTCATTACCACTTGGATTTAACGAAAGATTTTTGGAACAAACTAGATCACACTCAAACCTACCACCTCTAACACGTAATCCACTATATGGGATTATATGGTTAAATTCATAATTAAATTCTTTATCAGAATTATAATTAATGATTTCTGAGTTAAATTCACCAATTAAAATCCAACTATTAATTTTTTTATTTTCTGTCCAATCTTCAAAAGTTTTAAGCATTGACTTTACGTGAGCTGTTGATTCAGAAGTATTAGTAATAGCACGCATAGTTGCGATAGCAATATCTTCATCATACATTACAAGTACAGGGCTATCCATATTTTTAATGAGTTCTTCAAATTTAAAATCGCGTTTCAATTCTTGTTTTACCAAAATACAGATATGACAGTGTAAATTGGTAGCAGTAGGATTAGGCTTAGTTAATATGCAGATATAGTTTTCATATTCTTCTTCTAGTATAAAGCCAGGATTACTACGGCTACCTACTTCTTGAAGCATAAAAACATCAGGACTAATGTTTAGATCTTGCATTTTGGTAGTTAGGACGGAAAATTTTTCATTACCATTACCTTGCATATTACAACTTAGGATATACATTGTTGGAGACTCCTTTAAATAATAAATATTGAATTACTATACATTAGTATGTTCAAAAATAAAAATTTTAATTATTACTTTAAAAAAAAAGTTTTTATATCAAATATTGTTAATTAAACCATGAAG
The DNA here is from genome assembly GCF_000171335.1 of Candidatus Epulonipiscium viviparus. Lineage (GTDB taxonomy): Bacteria > Bacillota > Clostridia > Lachnospirales > Cellulosilyticaceae > Epulonipiscioides > Epulonipiscioides viviparus. The sequence goes on along the minus strand of NZ_ABEQ01000002.3, from coordinate 46,756 downwards.
TTTAAATTTCTCCATGGTTGGGATATTTATTAAATATTTTTGTGAATTTTTTTCATTAATAATGGCGATGCTATTATAAAAGTAATTGCCATGACATAGAAGAAAACTAAATCAATTGAATTAAATGATGAAAAATTAAAGTATTGTTCTGTATAAGCAAGAGATGATTGATATTGCAGTTCAATAGAAGGTTGCTGAGATGTTGAAATTAGAGACTGTTCTACTGCTGAAGTATTGTTGTTAGATATCATTAATTGTGAGGATGTGAGACTGGACTGTTCATTTGCTACTACAGAATTTGTGTTAGAAGTTATGTTTCCAAGAGTAATAACAATATAAGCAGCAACAATAATTAATATTTTGGGTAGTACGTATTTGGTAATAACAGTAATGATTTTCTTAGCGGTTGCAATAATTTTTTCTTTATTGTATAAGGTATATGCACAGACTGAAAACAAAATGAAATCTGGCATGACATATGCTATCTTGTGTAATGAGGCTAAGCCAGCGTAGACTTCTAATCCATGACCAAGAACTGCTGCATCAATAATGATGATTGGCAAAGCAATAGCAGTTTTAACAGTATACGATTTATAAGAACTGTGTGTAGATGTGAAATGAGTAAAAATAGTATTTATTTTCTCAATTATCAATTTATGGTTAATTACGAGGTAAATTAATAGTGCCATAAATGTAAAAGTTCTAATCCATTTGGCAAATAATATACCAATAATTAATTTATCAAAAATTACGACTAATAATCCTGCAATACCTAGTTTGATCAAAGTTGGTAAATAATTTTTTATAACTGCCATGTACGTACCCTCCTTTCTTTTTTATACGATTGTATTATATTCTGCAATTGTATGCTTTAGCACTGATTRAGCATTGATTTGGTAAAATAGATGAATTAGTATATTAATTTTAAGGAATGAATGTAATACTCTTACAGATGAGGTTGATTTTTGCCAAATTACATGATATATTTAAAAAAAATATAAAAGGAGATTTTATGAATTATAACTATAGCTTAATAGAAAAAAAATGGCGCAAAAAATGGGAGGAAAATCCTATCAACAAAAAAACACCTAGCAAAGAAAATTATTATTGTTTAGATATGTTTCCTTATCCTTCAGGAAATGGACTACATGTTGGGCATTGGAGAGGATATGTGTTATCGGATGTATGGTCTAGATATCAAATTTTGAATAATAAATATATACTGCATCCAATGGGATGGGATGCGTTTGGATTACCAGCTGAAAATTATGCAATTGCAAAGAAGATGCATCCGGCAATAGCGACAGCAGAGAATGTGAAAAATTTCAAAAGGCAGTTAGAAGAAATTGGAGCTATATATGATTGGGAAAAAGAGGTTAATACAACCGATCCAGAATTTTATAAATGGACACAATGGATTTTTTTAAAAATGTTTGAAAATGGGTTAGCATATGAAAAAGAAATGCCTATTAATTGGTGTCCATCTTGTAAAACAGGGCTTGCAAATGAAGAAGTTAAAGAGGGGCTTTGTGAAAGGTGCAGTAGTGTTGTGACAAAGAAAAATCTTAGGCAGTGGATGCTGAAAATTACAGCATATGCTAGTAGACTGCTGGAAGATTTAGAAAATTTAGATTGGCCTGAAAAAGTTAAGAAAATGCAAGCAGATTGGATTGGAAAAAGTTATGGTGCTGAAATTGACTTTGAAGTTGAAGGTCTAGATGATAAAATTAAAGTTTTTACTACTAGACCAGATACACTTTTTGGAGCAACCTTTATGGTATTAGCACCAGAAAATGCATTGGTAAGTAAATTAGCAACTAATGATAAAAAAGAAGAGGTTGAAAAATATGTGTTTGCTAGTAGTACAAAATCTTCTATAGATAGAATGACCGACAAAGAAAAAACTGGAGTATTTTTAGGGAGATATGCTATAAATCCGCTAAACGGAAAACGAGTACCGATTTGGATTTCCGACTATGTGCTTGTAGATTATGGTACAGGTGCAATAATGTGTGTACCTGCTCATGATGCCCGTGATTTTGAATTTGCGCAAAAATTTGATCTGCCAATAACTCCTGTAATTTCAAAAGATGGAGTAGAAATAGAATTATTAGAAGCATATACAGAAGAAGGGGTTATGATAAACTCTGAACAGTTTAATGGAATGAAATCTAGTGAAGCTAAAAATGTTATTGCAGATTATCTAGAAAAAGAGAATATTGGAAAGAAAACTACAAATTATAAGTTACGTGATTGGGTATTTTCGAGACAAAGATATTGGGGAGAGCCTATTCCAATTGTGCATTGTGATAAATGTGGTGTTGTTGGGGTTAAAGAAAGTGACCTTCCTGTAATGTTGCCTGATGTTGAAAGTTATGAACCGACTGGAACGGGTGAATCGCCGTTAGCGGCTATAACAGAGTGGGTTAATACTACTTGTCCTAAGTGTGGAGGACCCGCAAAACGCGAAACTAATACTATGCCTCAATGGGCAGGGTCTTCATGGTATTTTTTAAGATATACAGATCCTCATAATAAAAAAGAGCTTATTAGCAAAAAAGCAATGAAAGATTGGTTGCCTGTTGATATGTATGTTGGTGGAATTGAGCATGCAGTATTGCATTTATTATATGCAAGATTTTATACAAAATTTTTGCAAGATATTGGAGTGGTAGATTTTAAAGAACCATTTACAAGATTATTTAATCAAGGTATGGTTACTAAAAATGGTATTAAGATGAGCAAATCTAAAGGAAATGTGGTTTCTCCAGATGATTTAGTAAAAAATTATGGTTGTGATTCGCTTCGTATGTATGAATTGTTTATTGGACCTCCAGAGCTAGATAGTGAATGGGATGACAGAGGTATTGAAGGTGTTTATAGGTTCCTAAATAAAATATGGAGACTTGTGAGTACTAACAAAGAGATTAAACAAAATACTGATTTAGAAAGAGAACGCCATAAGCTTATTTATGACATTACTACCCGTATGGAAGGCTTTAGTTTAAATACTGTAGTGAGTGGATTTATGGAGCATACTAATAATTTGCTAAATCTTCAAAAGCAATTTGGCGGAGTTGATAAAAAAACTCTTGAAACCTTAGTAATTCTTCTATCTCCAATTACTCCTCATATTGCAAGTGAATTATTTGAAATGTTGGGGCATTCTACATCTATATTTGATGAAAAGTGGCCTAAATATGATAAAAAGAAAATGGAAGATGCAGAAATCGAAATTGTTATTCAAATATCTGGAAAAATGGCAGGTAAATTGAAAGTAGCAAAAAATGAAACAGAAACAGAAATTATATCTAAGGCTAAAGAAATTGTAAAAGCAAGACTTGAAAATAAGAATATTATGAAAGAAATTTATGTACCGGGTAGACTTATAAATATTGTTGCAAAATAATAATATTTGGGGGCAATATGCCCCTTCACTATATACGAAAGGATAAATGAACATATGGTTGTTTTACAAAATAATAAGTTAACAGCGAAATTTAAGCTAAAAGGTGCAGAACTTACATCTTTAGTAAATAATGAAGGAATTGAGTATATTTGGTGTGGAGACAAAACTTATTGGGAATATCAAGCACCTATTTTATTTCCAATTGTAGGTAGAATTGTAGACGATGAATATATTTATGAAAGAACAACATATCCGATGCCATCTCATGGTTTCGCAAGGCATCAAACATTTGACGTAATAGAGCAAACTGAAACAAGTGTAACTTTTGAGCTAAGGGCTTCTGAAGAAACGAAAAGAATCTATCCATTTGAATTTGTATTGAATATAATATATACATTAAATGAAGATACGCTAGATATTAAATATGTAGTGAAAAATATGGATAGTAAAAAAATGGCATTTAAAATTGGAGCTCATCCAGCAATTAGATGCCCATTACTAGAARATGAGCAATTTGATGATTATAAAATCACATTTGATTCCGAAGAAAGTACTACAACATTTGGATGTTCAAAAAATGGTTATGCTGATGTAATCAAAAGATTTTTTAAAGGGACTACTATACATCTCTCTCATCAATTGTTACATGAGAGAGTAATTATTTTTGAAGGATTAAAAAGTAGTAAAATGACGTTGCATTCGAATAAAAATAAACATGAAGTAATTTTTGATATAACAAATTTTCCATATGTAGCATTATGGTCTCCAGATGCGCCGTTTATTTGTTTTGAACCTTGGTACGGTCATGCAGACTTTGTTCATGATAGCAAAGAGTTGATAAATAAATCGACAGCATTAAAATTAATGTCGCAGAAGCAATTTGAGTGTGTTCATAAAATAACAATTAAATAGGGTTCCAGATTTAGTAGAACCCTTAATAATCATAGCTTTATTGTAATAAATTCATTGTTGTATGGGAACGAAACTATTCTTGTCTCATTTTTATTTTGAGCATGTAAATTGACTTGATATACAGCTTGAGAGTTATAGGTTTTATAATAATAAATGCCACGATTTAAATCCATACAACTTGTATATTGTGTGTAGTCAATATCTCCTTGAGAAGTAATAAGAGCGCCTTTGGGAATAGATACATTGGCTAATATTTGAAAAAATGTTGCTTCGTTTATATCTACACTATTCTTTTGGGCAAATTCCCTAAATAAAGCGGCACGTACAAAGCGAGAAGGTGCAGTGAAATCTCCAGGAAGCCCCAAAAGACCAGTGCCATTACTAAGAGCATTTATGGCGGTGCCTTGGAGATTTAAAATTTGCTTTGGTATGAGATTAACATATTGACTCAAATTTATTCTTTGCCATAAAAAATCAGGTGAATTAGTCAAAACTCCATAGGGATTATCAAAAATTCTAGAATTTCCTTTAGTTTGTTCTAGGACTATGGTTTCTCCAGTTTTATCAGTAATTATAAAATGAAGAGGTGAATTAGGAAAACTTTCATCGAGTTGTGTGTCTACTAAGTTAATATTTGTGAGAGATGTTCTTGCCTCTTGAATAGTTTTAAAGTTACTTAGAAGCCATAATGGAAAGTTAAAAATATCTACGTTATTTTTGTTGGGGAGATTTTTTTTTGAATATACAGCATATTTGGGAAAATTGAGTCCAGCAACTCCAAGCCCTTCTTCATTAAAAGCATCTGCAAAGAGTGGAAATCCATTAAATTTTGTTGCCATTCCCAAAATTGCATATTTGGGCTCTGCCACAAGAGGAGGTTTATTAAATCTAAAATTTCTGGGAACAAAAATGATTTCTTGATTAAAAGAATATTCAAGATCGAGTGTTCTACCAAATAAATAAGTATCTTGGCTAGTCTTTAAAGTAATAGCAGTGCACATATCAGATACCCTCCTTTAAAATTAAATTTATAGTTATCATTCCCAAAGTTATTATTTTTTATCTATATTTGTAGGTAAAAACGTAAACATTTTATCTTCAAAGGTCTGCGGACAAAGCATTAAAATAACTATATCTGGATTGACTTCATTAATATGTGTTAATAATCCATCGGGTGTATTTTTTCTAAGATCTACCATATGAACCTCGCCATATTGCAGAGATAAGAAAGGACCTAGAGGTCGTGCAAAAGAATCTCGTATTATAAATATTTTTTTGTCATTTACAGAAAAATGATTGGTGATTTTAAGATAATCAACATCCCAACCTAAATATATTTCATAAATATTAGTCTGATGAGGGACATTTAACGCTATATTTGCTTGTGTATGCATAAGAGTTTCAGAGAAAGAACCCGTTTTGTGGATATTCTTAGTGGGAATATCTATCGTAAGGTATGTATCAAATTTTGGATAAATTACAGTAAAATCATCACTACCCGCAAATGATTCACTTGTTCTAGAGCCTCGGGAACCTAAAAAGATGTTTTCGTAGGTATCACAATGATAGTTGTTAATATCTTGAAGATATGAATTAGGAATTACAGATAAAATTGGTGATATAAAGTCGGTAATCTTGGAAGTGGCCCAAAAAGCTGTTTCAATTTTATAATGATGATCAGTTTTGTAAAATAAATTATAATGGGATAATCCTTCAGCCATAATTAATTGTCGTAGATCTAGTACAGAGATATCATCAAGTTGAGAAATTAGATTATCAGCATTGCGATTAGCAAAAGTTTCATAACCAAGAGGTAGTTCAAAATCATTAGGTAATTTATGAGGTGCTTGTATATATATAAATGGTATATTTAAATTATCGAGATATTCATTAAATTTTAGTGTATTGGTGGCGTAATCTTTAGTATCAAGTTTGGGAACAGCTTCTGTAAGATGCCCRTTAGAAAGTTTGATAACTCGATTTAGTTCTTTGTGATTAAAAAGGTTAGCAATATCTGCATTTAAGTTGATATAATATTGCTTATTTATAAAATTTTCAGCAAATAATTTTTCTATATTTTGGTTGGTTTCTTTTATAGAGACATTTTCATGTTTTGCATGCTTATATTGATCAAAAAACATGTCAATATTTTGATTACTAATAAAAAGTAAAATTATAAAGAATAGTATAGCGGTCATAAGATATTCCTCCATTTTAATATAATATACAGATTATGTCACATACAGATGATTTTGTCTAATTAAATCCGTTTATCCTAGTTTGCCAAAAATATAACATTATGATAAAATATTTTAAATACATGCAAAAAGGGGTGTCTAAAAGAAAAAACATGGAAAATTTAAAATTATTGCAATTAGAGCATGATGTTATTATATTAATAGATTGTATAAATGATAGTTATCAGATTTTAATGGATACAAAAAATTATTTTGATGCCACGTTTAAAAAAGAAGGCAAACTAAGTAAATTAAGAGTATCTGAAGAAAGAAAATTTCCAGATATGGACATTAAAGAAATCTTAGATAGAGTATTTAGTGAACAAAAAAAATTTCAAGTAAATTTTGAGAATGAAATTAGTTCGTATATACATTTATTCTTATATCTTCCTCAAAAAGAAAAATATCTTTGTTGCATACATGAAAATTATAATTTAGAAGAAAGCAGTGTGGAAAAAACATTTGAAAAAGCTAATATGAGGCAACAATTAAGCAATATGATAACTCAATTTTTTAAAAATATTTTTTTCAAATATGAGGCTGTGGAAAGAGTATTTATGTTTTATGAAGATATTTTGTTTAGTAAAGTTATTTTGGTGATTTCATATGAAGAAATATTAAGGTCAAATTTTATACACTATGATGACGTAGAAAATTTTGAAAAATTTATTCAAGGATTTACTAAATTAAAAAAAGATAATGCAGAATTTCGCTTAAAATTTAGAGGAGATAGTTATAATTGGTTTAGAATGTATTATGATATAGAATTTAATGATAATGAAGTTATAAGTGTTTTCGGAGTATTAAAGGTAATTGACGCTGAAATAAAATATAAGTATAAATCAGAACGTGATTTGCTAACAGGATTATATAACAAGCTAACAACAGAAAGACTTGTTGAAAAAGCTCTCAATTATAGTACGGCAAATAGTTATTTGATCATGATAGATGTGGATAATTTTAAAGCTATAAATGATAATTTAGGACATATTTTTGGAGATGCAGTATTAATTAATTTAGCTGATAGTCTAAGAGATATTTTTCACCAAATTGATATAATAGGGAGGATTGGAGGCGACGAATTTTTAGTATATACAAAGCATGTTGAATCTACAGACAGTTTGTGTACGATACTTGAAAAAATTTGCAAGGCTTTTAATCAGAAATATTTAGATGGATATATGGAGCATGAAATATCAAGTAGTATAGGAGTAAGTCGATTTGGAAAAGATGGAGTGACTTTTGGTGAACTTGCAAATAAGGTAGATATTGCTATGTATCAGGCAAAAAATGCAGGTAAAAATCGGTATGTAATTTATGATGAGATGGAGTATGATGATAGTCTGATAATAGAGGGAACGCATTTTAACTCTATGAAAAGAATTTCTTCACATTTTATAGATATTGATATTTGCTTTAACCTATTTAATGTTTTTTATGGTGAAAAAAATCCTATTGAATGTTTAGATAAAATAATGAATATATTGGGAAATCAATATGATATTGACAGAGTATATATTTTTAAAGTTAATAAAGCATTAGGAAAAAGTATGTTTAAGTATGAATGGGTCAATGGAAAATCTGATGACATGCCAGCTCTTCCYAGAGAGATACCGTTATCTCTAATTCAACCAATTTTAAATTTATATGACGAAGGAGGAATTTTCTATTTTGATTCTTCTATGGAATTTGGAGAAGAGTTTTGGGCGGGAATGCCATATAGAGACATTAAATCTATGCTACATTGTTCAGTAAATATAGATGAAAATTTTATGTTAACAATAGGATTTGATAGATATACACCACAGATTCAATGGACCCAAAAAAGTATTAATACTCTGGTTTTTTTGGCCAAAACAGTAGGAGTGTATTTGTTGGGACTTGGAAATTTGAAATTCTTTTTAGAAAGAGGTGATGCGTAGGTGTTTGATGACTTAAAAGGAGATGAATTATTTCTGCATATTCATGACGCCATTGCTATTTTAGATGAAAAAAAAGGTCATTACAAAATTTTGATTGATAAAATAGAATATTTTGTTAAGATGCCACCAATAGGTAAATTGGATACATTTCTTATTGCTCAAGACAATAGTGTATCTAGCAATAAAACACTGCATTTAAAAACGAATTTAGGATATTTAAGTGAAAAGAAATTAAATTTTAATGTATTAAAAAATGATGAAAAATTTTTGATAACTTTATATTTTATTCCTAAACAGGAAATATACGTTTATTGTGTAGATCATTTAAATGAAGATTTTGTGGTAATAGGCTCATCGAAGACTAAAAAGAAAGTTAGTTATTCTATGACTAATGTTATGTTTACTTTAAATGAAAATGCATTTTTTACGTTTGATATTGCAAAGAATGAATTTGTTTTTTATCGCGATTTTTTAATGCATAATGCATACAAAACTATCCCCTTAGTAGAATTTTATACTAAAGGATTGGTAGAGAAAGATGTAGAAATTTTTAGCGAATTTATTAAAAGTATGAAAAGAGGAGAACAGTCAATTTATGAGTTTAGACTGAAAACTAATAGTAATACTATGCCGTGGATTAGTATAGCGTATGATATAGAGTTCGAAAATGGAAAGCCTACAAAAATTTTTGGTGTAATTAAAGATATCGATGCAGAGGTTAGATATAAATTTAACTCGGAACGAGATTTGCTAACTGGTTGCTATAATAAAGTGACAAGTATAGAGTTAGTAGAATATATCTTGAAAAATGATTATGCAAAGGGAACGTGCTATTTAATAATAATTGATATCGATAATTTTAAGGCAATTAATGACAATATGGGGCATTCTTATGGAGACATAGTACTGACATCTTTGGCAGAGCGATTGAAAAATATTTTTAGAAGCGGAGATGTTATTGCACGAATTGGCGGCGATGAATTTATGGTGTTTTTGAAAAATCTTAAAGACGAACAAGTCTTAAAAGAACGGCTGAATGCAATTTTACATGCATTTAATAATGTATATTTTGATGGAGTTAATAAATATGAAATTTCTAGCAGTATAGGAGTATCGTCGTATAGTCGAGATGGAAATAATTTTGCAACGTTATTTAATAAAGCAGACATAGCCATGTATAATGCAAAGCAAGGTGGCAAAAATCAATATTGTATATACAAAGAAAATATGAAAGCGAAAAATACTGATTTACAAAATACAGGCATTGATTCAATCAAAAGAAATAGTGCGCAGTTTATTGATGCGGCTGTATGTTTCGAAGTTTTTAAAATGTTATGTGAAAGTGAGTTAAAAGAAAAGGTGATTTTAAGAATATTTGAATATATAGGAAAGCTATTTCATATGGATCGATGCTATATTATGAAATATGATGAGGAATTACAAGTGTATAAGCACACCTATCAATGGTGTAATGAAGGAATAGAAAAATCTAAATTTGATACTGTGGACGAAAGTTATATTAAGGAGCTAGTAGCATTGTATGGCGAACAAGGTATAGGTATTTTTTCTAATACTCAAGAAGCTCCAGAATGTTTAGTGGAGGTATGTATAGACGATAATATTATATCAATGCTAAATTGTGCAATCGAAAAAATGGACAAAGTTCAATTGATTGCTGGATATGACAGGTGTACTAAAAATCATGAGTGGAATCAAAAAATGATTAATACGCTAATATATATTTCTAAAATTATAGGGGTATATTTGACAAGCGAAAAAATTGCAATGAATCAAAGTATACCCCTCACAAATGGAGAGGTGTAAAATTAACTTATGGTAAGTGTTTGCCCGCAGCTGTGTATAGCCTATACCATTCTTCTCGAGTAAGAGTAATCTGAGAAGCTTTAGCAATGTTTTGGAGTCGTTCGAAATTTGTGGTCCCAACAATGGTTTGAATCTTTGCAGGATGTCTTAAAATCCAGGCAACAGCGATCGCACTATTAGAAACAGAATATTTTTGCGTTAGTTCATAAATTACAGAATTTAGTAGACCATATTCCGGATTATCAAGGAAAGTGCCACTAATAAAACCTTTTTGAAATGGTGACCATGCTTGAATGGTAATATTATTTAATCTGCAATAGTCTAGGATGCTTCCATCTCTATTAATTCCGGCATCAAAGCTTGTATTTACATTTAAACCAGAATCAATTATCTTACATTCAGGAATACTCAGCTGCAGCTGATTTATAGCCATTTTTTGACTACAATATTGGTTTAAGAGTTGGATTTGATAAGCATTAAAGTTGCTAACACCAAAATATTTTACCTTGCCAGATTTTTTGAGCTCATCAAAAGTTTCGGCAACTTCTTCTGGTTCGATTAATGCATCAGGACGATGGAGCAATAATATGTCTAAATAATCAGTTTGGAGGTTTTTAAGACTATTGTCAACAGAATAAATTATATGCTCTTTTGAAGCTTCATATAGTCCTTTTTTTATACAACATTTGCTTTGTAATATCATTTTTTCTCTGATAGAACTATTCATTTCGATTGCTTGGGAAAAAAATTTTTCTGCTTCACCGGCACCATATATATCAGCATGATCAAAAAAATTGATGCCTTCATCCAATGCTGTTTGTATTAACCTTTGCGCATCAGATTGAGATAAGCGATTAATTCTCATACAGCCTAAAGCAATTTCTGGTACTTCTAAGTTGATTTCCTTAATTAAGATTTTTTTCATAATGTGCTCCAAGTTTTATAAAATTTTATACCTATCTATAACTTATCATTCATTATAGGTAATAGTCAAGCCGCCTTGACAAATAAAAATTGGATTGYTATACTGAATTTTAGCAAACGATTATTTTTTTATGAATATTTTGTATTAATTTAGGAGGGTTTTTATGTCATTAATTGGAAAAGAGATTGTAGAATTTAGTGCAAAAGCATATTATCAAAATCAATTTAAAGATATTGAAAAACTAGATACGTTAGGTAAATGGAACGTATTCTTTTTTTATCCTGCAGATTTTACATTTATATGTCCTACAGAACTAGAAGATCTTGCTAATAAATATCCAGAGTTTAGATCAATAGGTTGCGAAATATACTCCGTATCTTGTGATACGCATTTTGTTCATAAAGCATGGCATTCAGCTTCGCCAACTATTAAAAAAATTGAATATCCAATGCTTGCCGACCCAACAGGGTATTTAGCTCGTAGCTTCGATGTTTATATTGAAGAGGATGGGATGGCAGAGCGTGGAACTTTTATCGTAAATCCACAAGGAAAAATTGTAGCGTATGAAATTTTGGCTGGTAATATAGGTAGAAATTCTGACGAACTCTTAAGACGTGTTCAGGCTCTGCAATATGTTTATAAGCATGGAGACGAAGTTTGTCCAGCTAAATGGGAGGTTGGAAGTAAAACTCTAAAACCCAGCCTTGATTTAGTGGGATTGTTATAAGCAAATAAAGTACATTTAGCTTTGGGGCTAAGTGTATTTTTTTTAGAAAGGATAACTAGAATGGAAAAAAATTATGACGATATGTATGACATGATAATTGTAGGAGGAGGGCCTGCGGGGCTCAGTGCAGCGATATATATGTCTAGAGCAAAGTATAAAACTTTAGTTCTTGAAAAAGAGAAGTTTGGTGGTCAAATTGTAATCACATCCGAAATAGTGAATTATCCTGGGGTACTTTCTACAAGTGGAACTAAATTAACTCAAGATATGCAAAAACAAGCTGAGTCTTTTGGGACAGAGTTTAAGTTAGAAGAAGTTATTGGATTAGATATGTCTGGAGATATAAAAATTGTTAAGACCAATATTAGAGAGTATAGAACTTTTGGAATAATTTTGGCACTGGGTGCTTATCCRCGACAAATAGGATTTAAGGGTGAAAAGGAATATAAAGGAAGAGGAGTTGCATATTGCGCGACTTGCGATGGAGAATTTTTTACCGACATGCCTATATATGTTATAGGAGGAGGTCTAGCATCAGTTCAAGAAGGTGCCTTTTTAACCAAATATTCAAATAATGTACAAATAATCGTTAGAAAATCTGAATTTAATGTGCCCAAAATAATTAGTGACGAAGTATTGAAAAATCCAAAAATCAAAGTTCACTTTAATACAGAAGTAAAAGAAATTTGGGGAGATAATATCCTAAAAGCAATTCGACTGATTAACAATAAAACAGGTGAAGAAAGAGTAGAAAAAAATAATGGAGGCATAGGGGTCTTTGTGTTTGCTGGGTACGCACCAAATACCGAATGGCTAGATAAAAGCATCGAAAAAGATGAAGGTTATATTATAACCAATATGCAGCAAGAAACGAATRTGGCAGGTGTGTATGCTGCAGGAGATGTATGTATAAAAGAATTGCGCCAAGTGGTAACAGCAGTATCAAATGGAGCAACTGCTGCTGTAGCTGCGGAAAAATATATAACCGCGATGCATGAAAAACTGGGTATCCCGGCATTTACTTTAACAACAACGAGATCCAAAAAAGTCTTAAATCCAGCAATAACACAGATGGATGATGCATTTTTGAGTCAAGAAATGATTGATCAATTGGTTCCTGTTTTTGAAAAATTTGAAAATAAGGTTATTATAAATGCTGTGTTAAACGAAAGCTCTTTGGCACTAGAGATGTCAAGTTTAATGGATGAAATAGACCAYCTTTCCGATAAATTRGTTGCAACAAAAAGTCAGGCAAATAAAGAAGAAATGGCACCATATTTAGAGTTATTGTATGCCGATGGGACTCCTAGTGGWATTAAATTTTATTCAATGCCAGGTGGACATGAGTTTAATTCATTTATAATCAGCTTATATAATATTGCAGGGCCAGGAAAAACAATTTCAGCGGAAGATGAAGCCAAGGCAAAATCCTTAAAGTCAAAAACCAACATAAAAGTGTTGATTTCACTGCATTGTACCATGTGTCCAGATGTTGTTATGGCAGTAGGAAAAATTGCCACATTAAATCCATATATAAAAACTCAGATTATTGATATTGCACATTTCAACGATCTAAAAAATAAATATAATGTAATGAGTGTTCCTTGCATGGTAATTGATGATAAAGAAGTTTATTTTGGACGTAAAACTATTACACAAATTTTAAATATATTAAGTGAAGTGTAGACTTGTTCAAAAACAAAATTCGCAGCTGGTTGGTCTGCGATAAAATTATTAATATAATATTAAAAATAATTCTATGATAAAAATTACACCACTAAGTATAGTGCTTATGATAGCAAGCAATTTGTGCTTATTAGCCAAGTTATCGATAGCTATTAATAAACCGAGTATTCCTAGGCATATTAAATTGACATGATTTGYAAAAGACAAACGTTGCAACAAAACAGATKGATCACTAGTAATTAAAGTTAAAGTCGAATAAAATACTGAAATAAGTCCTAGTAAAGTAGCGGTAAATTTGAGTTCCATATAGAGACCTCCACTCCAGTGTTAATATGATTCTGATATATTATAGTATTCAATTCGGCTTTTTGTTACACAAATTTAAAAAACTATAGAAAAAAATGCTGTGATAAAAGCTAAAGTTCCGACTAATATATTAAAAATTCCAATTATAAATTGAGACTTATTGAAGACACCTTTGGCAATAACAAAATTTAATATTCCTAATGCTATTAAGTTGATGTGATTAGCGGTGTCTTCGTTCAAAAAAGTATTAAAGCCAAATATGGATAATCCAGCAAAAGTTACTATAAAAATTATAGAGATTATTTTTAAAAAATGTAAACTCATGTTAATCCTCCGTAAATAATAATACTTATTTATAGTATAGTATTAAAATAATTTTTTTGTGATCAAAGTGTGTTACCATTCGAGATTGTCAAAAAATATAGTCCATTCATTTTTAAGATTTTCCCATGAAATTTTAAAAGCTTCCCAATCGGATTTCCATTCTGTTTTAAAAGCTTCCCAAGCAGTGTCCCAGCCATCTTCAGCCAGATTCCAAATATCATCATCATCTTCTAATGCTTCTAAGTTTGGATTATATGTACTGACACTATAGGTATCATCAGTATTTAAATCATTTTCGGCAGTGTCCCAATTATTGGTGTATATAAAATCTTCAGTAATTGCTGGAATTACAGGAGTGATGGGTTTTTTGGTGAGAATTGCGTGGCCATCTAAATTCATGTTACTAGAAATGACGGCGCCGGTTTGTGCATCTAATGTACACCTATAAAATTGGTATAAGGCCAATGAAGAAATGTCAGTATTGATAATGGGAGCAAAAAATTCTATGTCTATTTCTAGAGTGTTTGGATTTAATTCTACTTTGGAGAAAGACAGTTCTGATATATCTGTTTTTACATATGCTGCACTGATTGTCTTTGCAGTTTCGGCAGAAATGATACGATTAGAGGGAGTAGCGGCCAGGGTGCTCAGCGTTGTTGTTAAACACATTACTGCAATAAGAAACATTTTTTTCATAATTATCACTCCGATATAAAGTTAATGTCATTAGTGATCTAGATTAAGTCCAGCAGTTACTATATTAACTATTGCTGAAAATTAAATTCAACCATTTTTTTTAAAGAAATTTTGCATTAAATGTTAGTCTGAAGATCAATCCCAAACATCTTCTAAGTCATCCCAAGCATCTTCCCAGCTATCCAAGGTGTCGTCCCAATTATCTTCTAAGCTGTCCCAAGAATCTTCCCAGCTATCCAAGGTGTCGTCCCAATTATCTTCCCAGTCATCCCAAATATCTTCCCAGTCATCCAAATTATCTTCCCAGGTATCTTCCCATTCATCTAATGTATCATCCAAAGAATCGTCCCAGTTGTCTTCCCAGGTATCCCAAGTGTTATCCCAATTGCTTTCCAAGTCGTCCAAAGCATCTCCCCAGGCATCTTCCCAGTCGTTCCAATTATTTTCCCAGTCATCCAATGTATCATCTAAAGCATATTCCCACTTATCCAAGGCCTGATCCAAGATGTCGTCCCAGTTTTTATCATCATTAAAATTTTCGATATCTGCATCGACGGAAATAATGTCTCCAGTAAAAGCGTTTAATGTATAATCATATTCTTTATATGTTGGTAGACCTTTGATTGTCGTTGCTACAAAAAATTCTACTTCAATTTCTGCATCATCCCTATCAAGTTCGGTTTTAACAAATGTTGCATCTGCTGCAGTTACGCGTGCATGGGCAAGAGCGATTTGTTTAGCGGTTGATTCGCTGATGTACTCGGTGCCTGCGATATTGTTAGAGCTATCGAAGTTATCGTCAACACCATCCCAATCTGTATCACTGATGTGATTGTTAAACTCTTCTATGTCTGTATCTTTGGAGAGAATTGCACCTGTGAAAGCGTTTAAATTATAGTCATACTCTTGATAAGCAGGTACCCCATTTATGATAGATGGTACAAAAAATTCTACATCAATTTCGGGTTTTCCGTCTTCGATGTCAAGGGCTGTTTTAACAAAAATGGCATCAGAAGCATTTACGCCGGCATCAGACAATACGATTGCTTTTGCTAAAGATTTGCTGATATATCCTGCAGTACTTCCAGCTGCTGCCATTACGGTAGAGCTCATTGCTAGTGCTAGTGCTACAACTAAAAATTTCTTATTCATATATCACCTCGCGAAGTTTTCAAATTATATATTAATGGATATACCTGCTATTGTAGCAGGCATAATTTTCTAGTCATCCCAGTCGTCGTCCCAGTCATCATCGTCATCATCGTCGTCATCGTATCGGTCGTCCCAGTCGTCATCATCGTCGTCATCGTATCGGTCGTCCCAGTCATCATCGTCGTCATCGTATCGATCATCCCAGTCGTCATCATCGTCATCGTATCGGTCGTCCCAGTCATCATCGTCGTCATCGTATCGGTCGTCCCAGTCATCATCGTCGTCATCGTATCGATCATCCCAGTCGTCCCAGTCGTCATCATCGTCATCGTATCGGTCATCCCAGTCATCATCGTCGTCATCGTATCGGTCGTCCCAGTCGTCATCGTTGTCATCGTATCGGTCGTCCCAATCATCATCGTCGTCATCGTATCGGTCGTCCCAGTCATCATCGTCGTCATCGTCCCAGTCGTATCGATCGTCATCGTCCCAGTCATCATCATCTTTGTCATTGAAATTTTCGATATCTATATCGGCAGAAAGAATGGCTCCAGTGATAGCGTTTAAGTTATAGTCGTATTCCTTATATGTTGGTATACCGTTAATAGTGGTTTTGACAAAAAATTCTACTTCAATTTCTGCATCATCCCTATCAAGTTCGGTTTTGACAAATGTTGCATCTGCTGCATTTATGCGTGCATGAGCAAGAGCGATTTGTTTAGCGTTTGATTCGCTGATGTACTTGGTGTTTGCGTTATTATTATAGTCATCGAATCTGTCATCAACACCATCCCAGTCCGTATCAACTGTATAATCATTAAACCCTTCTATGTCCACATCTCTAGAAATAATTTCGCCTGTGAAAGCGTTTAAATCATAGTCATATTCTTTGTAGACAGGTATTCCRCTTACGGTAGATTGTACGAAAAATTCGATGTCGATTTCGTGCTTGCCGTTTTCGGTGTCAATTTCTGTTTTAACAAATGTGGCATCGGAAGCATTTACGCCGGCATTAGACAACGCAATGGATTTTGCTTGAGATTTGCTGATATATCCTGCAGTACTTCCAGCTGCTGCGAATACGGTAGAGCTCATTGCTAGTGCTAGTGCTACAACTAAAAATTTCTTATTCATATTATCACCTCATTAAATTATCAAAGTACATGGCGCAAAAAAATATTTAATACCATGTAATATATTAATATATGTAACTTGTGTTAAGAACAATACTATTTTGAAATTTATTAATGCGAAAAAAATAATTTGTAATCGATAAGTAATATTAAAGCTGATTAAAAAAAATCAATAAATCAGATTATTCTACTTGTTTTATTTAATTTTAAAATATATAATAAGCATATAATTTTAGATAAAAGGGGGCAATATTGTGTTACAAGAATGTTTTGTAGAGGTATTTAATAAAGAGCCAGAAGTAATTTATTTTTCGCCAGGAAGAATTAATTTGATAGGTGAGCATATCGACTATAATGGTGGATTAGTATTTCCGTGTCCAATTACATTAGGGACCTATGCTGCTGTTGCAAGACGTGACGACAAAACTGTTAGATGCTACTCGAAAAATTTTGAAGACCTAGGTATCATAGAATTTAATTTAGATCACCTGGATTATGATAAAAAAGATAATTGGACGAATTATGCTAAAGGTGTAGCCAAATTTTTATTRGAAAAGTACCCAAAAATTAATAGCGGATTTGATGCCGTAGTTTATGGAAATATTCCAAACGGCTCGGGGCTTTCTTCATCAGCATCTCTAGAATTGCTAATTATCCAAATATTTAAATCGTTATTTAACTTGCCTATTACAGAAGTAGATGCAGCATTGCTAGGCAAAAAAGTGGAAAATGAATATATTGGTGTAAATAGTGGAATTATGGATCAGTTTGCGATTTCTCTAGGCAAAAAAGATAAGGCTATTCTGCTAGATTGCAACTCCCTGGATTTCACATATATTCCAGTAGATATGCCTACCACAAAAATCGTAATTATGAACACAAATAAGCGCCGTGAGCTTGCAGACTCAAAATATAACGAACGAAGAGCAGAATGTGAAAGCGCATTGGCGAAGCTCCAATCTAAAGTTAACGCAGAGAACCTATGTGAAATTGATTTGGCAGAYTTAAAAGCAAACAAAGATCTTCTTACCGAAAATGAATATAAAMGAGCATGTCATGCTATTACAGAAAACATTCGAACAAAAGCCTCGGCAGAAGCCTTTAAAAATAATGATTTGGTAGAATTCGGAAAATTGCTCAATGCTTCTCATAAATCACTAAAAGAAGATTATGAAGTAACAGGAATAGAACTTGATACCTTGGTTGCTGCAGCGCAAGAACAGCCTGGCACATTGGGCGCACGAATGACAGGGGCAGGGTTTGGCGGATGCTCTCTTGCTATTGTAGAAAACGATAAAATAGAAGCGTTTGTAGAGAATGTGGGGAAAGCATACCTCGACAAGATTGGATATGCGGCAGATTTTTATATTGCCAAAATTGGTGATGGACCAACAAAAGTAGAAGATACAAAAAATATAATTTGATGGAGGAGTTTATGAAAATTTTAGTAGTAGGTGGAGCTGGATACATTGGTTCTCATGCAGTGCGAAATTTATTGAGAGAAGGTTTTGATGTCGCAGTTGTTGATAGCTTGCAAACAGGATTTAGAGCATCAGTGCCAGAAGGAGTACCCTTTTATCAGGTAGATATACGAGATACAGCAGCGCTAGAGGAAGTCTTCGAAAAGGAACAAGTTGATGGGGTGATGCACTTTGCCGCAAACTCACTAGTAGGAGAGTCGATGGAAAAGCCGCTTAAATATTATAGCAATAACGTGGGTGGTGCCGAGAGTTTATTGTCTGCTATGATAAAATTTGGTGTAAAATATATTGTATTTAGCTCAACGGCAGCGACATATGGCGATGTTAAGATAATGCCAATTACAGAAGAGACGCCAACAGCCCCAACGAACACTTATGGCGAGACCAAGTTGGCAATAGAAAAAATGCTTAAGTGGACTAGCGTAGCGCACGATCTAAATTACGTTTGCTTGAGATATTTTAATGTTGCAGGCGCAGATGCCGAAGGTGGAATAGGTGAGGCGCACAATCCAGAAACGCATCTAATACCAATCATATTGCAAGTGCCACGCAACCAAAGGGAGTATATCACGATATTTGGAGATGATTATGATACTGCAGATGGCACATGCGTGCGAGACTATATTTATATCACAGACTTGATTGCAGCCCATATTTTGGCAATGAAATATTTGATGGCTGGTGGCGAAAACAATATCTTCAATTTGGGCAGTAGCACGGGATACTCTGTAAACGAAATGATAGAAGCCGCAAGAGAAGTAACGGGGCATCCAATTCCATTGGTCTACGGCGAAAGACGAGCGGGAGATCCAGCATCGTTGATCGCATCATCGGCCAAAGCAAAAGAAATCTTGGGCTGGGAACCAAAAACTACAAATGTAAAAGAAATTATATCAACCGCGTGGGCATGGCATAAGGCGCATCCAAATGGATATGAAAAGGAGTAAGATATGTTAATAGAGAGACTAATTGCGATAAGTTTAGAAAATGGACTTATCACAACAGATGATATAATGTACGTGAGAAATAGACTGTTRGCTATTCTAAAAAAAGACGAGCCAGATGCTGTAGAGGAAGTATGTATATTAAATTTATACGAAACACTTGATGCAATTTGTGACGAAGCCGTTGCKRCGAAAATAATAGAAGACAACGCTGCAGCGAGGGACATCTTTGCTTCTGTAGTGATGAACGTATTTCTCGACAAGCCTTCTGTGGTTAATGCCAAATTTTGGAGTCTATATGCAACAGATCGCAAGATAGCGACAGATTGGTTCTACAATCAAAGTAAAAGTTGTAACTATATAAAAGTTGATAGAATCGCGAAGAATAAAATATACAGCGCCAGTTCCAAATATGGAGATTTAGTTTTAACGATAAATCTGTCAAAGCCAGAAAAAGATCCAAAACAAATAGCATTGGAGAAGCTGGCTCCTAGTTCATCATATCCTAAATGCTTGCTATGTGCGGAAAACGAAGGGTACGAAGGACGTATAAATCACCCAGATCGTGCAAACCATAGAATGATAAGGATGAACTTAAATAACAGAGAATGGTGTATGCAATACTCACCATATTTATATTATAATGAACATTGCATTGTCTTATCTACAAGCCACATTCCGATGCAAATTAACGAAGAGACATTCAAGACACTTCTAGATTTTACGACAGAGCTTCCACACTATTTTATAGGATCTAATGCGGATTTGCCAATTGTGGGTGGGTCAATATTATCACACGAACACTATCAAGGCGGAAATTTTGTGTTTCCGATGACTAACGCTAGCAAGCTGTTTGATATTGAAATAGCAGAAGTCGACGTGACCGCACAAGCAATAAACTGGCCGCTTTCAACCATTAGATTGCAAAGCAAAAACAAAGCGACGCTAGTAAAAGTGTGCGCAAGAATTTTAAATGAATGGCGAGGATATAGTGACCCAACTCAAGACAT
This sequence comes from Candidatus Epulonipiscium viviparus, assembly GCF_000171335.1. Lineage (GTDB taxonomy): Bacteria > Bacillota > Clostridia > Lachnospirales > Cellulosilyticaceae > Epulonipiscioides > Epulonipiscioides viviparus. The sequence goes on along the minus strand of NZ_ABEQ01000002.3, from coordinate 26,068 downwards.
ACTTTCGCATTCTGAAGATATACCACATAACACAATAACCCCAATTTGTCGCAGACGTGGAGAAAATTATGAAATGGACCTGGTGTTGCGTAACAATAGGCAAACTGCAGAGTTTCCAGATGGAATTTTTCATCCGCATCAAGATGTTCATCATATTAAAAAAGAAAACATTGGCTTAATAGAAGTGATGGGGCTTGCGGTATTGCCGGGTCGATTGCTAGAAGAGCTCGATGCAGTAAAATCGTATATTGCCGGAGAAGCTGCCGAAGTTGCAGAATATCAYAAAGGATGGGCAACAGAACTAAAAGTTCAATACTCTGCCAATGCCGATCTAGAAGCATATGTGATAAAAGCACTAGGAGATAAATTTAGCCGAGTRTTAGAAGACGCAGGCGTGTTTAAATTGACAGATTCAGGTATAAATGCATTCAAAAAATTTGCAGAATCAATAAATCAATAAATAAGCAAAAGCATAAAATGAAAATGGTTACAAAAGTATTTGCCACACTAGCAATTGAAAAGCACTTATGGAGGTAATAATATTAAAAATAAGGAGAATATCTATGAAGATAAATGATAAAGAGGTTGAAGTGATTACCTTAACTAATGAAAACAATATGAGTGTAGAAATATTGAACTTAGGTGGAATTATAACCAAAATTATGGTGCCAGATAAAAATGGAAAACTGGAAAACGTTGTTCTAGGATATGAAGATTACCAAGAATATGGAAAAAATCAAGGATATCTTGGAACATTGATTGGCAGAACCAGTGGGAGAATTGGTGGGGCAAATTTTGTGCTAGATGGAATAACATATAAATTGCCTGAAAATAATAATGGAAACTGTTTGCATGGAGGAATTTRCGGATTTGATAAAAAGATTTGGGCAATCGAAAACCTAGAAAACAACAGTGTAACATTGAGTCTGGTAAGTCCAGATGGAGAAGAAGGCTTTCCGGGAGAAGTTCATGTTAGCGTCATTTATACATTGGCAGAAGACAATTCACTGTCTATTACGTATACCGGACAAACCGATAAAAAAACTTTATTAAATCTTACAAATCATAGCTATTTTAATTTATCTGGCGATGCAAAGACAGACGTGTTAAATCATGAACTGACGCTAAAGTCCAAGTTGGTTGCAGAAGGCGATGAGTTTTTGATCCCAACGGGAAATTTGATAGATGTAAATGAGGTGGCAGCATTTGATTTTAGAACACCCAAAAAAATCGGAAAAGATATAGATGATCCAGCGTTGGCTTTAGCTTCGGGATACGATCATCCATTTATCTTAGAAAAGGGAGAGGGTCTCAAAAAAGATTGCGTTGTTATGACATGTCAAGAAAGTGGCAGAAAGATGACAATGGATACCACCTATGATGCGGTAGTTATCTATACGTCTAATTTTCCAAATCACAAAAAGCTAATAGGCGGCAATTCGTTTGAAGCCCGCGATGGTATTTGTTTCGAAGCTCAGCAGTTACCAATCGGAAGAGATGACTGCAACAAATGTGATAGCATCCTAAAGAGCGACCAAGAGTATAATCACACAACTATATATAGATTTAGCAATATCTAATATCAATAATCAATAGTCCCAAGATTCTAGTAGATTACTAGCAATACTGGGGCTTTTTTTGCGTTTTATGGAAAATTTTTATAATTTTTTCCTAAATTTTGTATAAAGAAAGCCACATTTCCATATCATAACACAATATATATATAAATTATAAAGGAGGTCTCAACGTGGTATTAGGGGTAGACGGTGGAAACACCAAAACGGATTATTTTTTGTTCACCAATGATGGAAAGTTGGTATCACATATTAGAGCTGGCACGTGTTCTCACGAAAGACTTGCTGATAGCTTTAATGGTTCGTTTAGAGTTATACGAGAGCATATAGACCGCCTGCTTAAGCAATCTAGTGTGGATTATAGCGAAGTAGAAGTGGGAGTTTTTGGATTGGCGGGAGTTGATACCAAAAGTCAGCGTGAGGCACTTCAAGAAAAATTATCTAGGCTAAATATAAATAAAATAATTGTTGATAACGATGGTTTTTTGGGAATAAAGGCCGCTAGCGATGATGGAACAGGAGTTTGTTCTATTAACGGAACTGGTACGGTAACTGTAGGAATTGATTCGCAAGGAAATAGACTACAAGTAGGAGGCATTGGCGACATCGTAGGAGATGATGCAGGAGGAGCATTTATTACACGTCTGGCAATACGATGCGCATATAGCAGTGTGTTTAGATGCGGGCAAAAGACGGAGTTTACGCAACGGGTGCTTAAGTTACTGCAATGTAGTGATGAAAAGCTGGAGCTTCTAGATGCTATTTCAGATTTATATAAGAGGCCGATAGTGCACTTGCCATTTATTCAGTTGATGTTTGAGTATGCAGAAGCGGGAGATGCTGCTGCGGTAAAAGCGATAGATCACATAGCTTATGAGCTTGCTTGTTCGGTAGCTGGATGCATTGGCAAATTGAAGTTTGAAGATCGAGCAAAGGTGATTTTGGCCGGGTCTGTGTGGGTTAGGCCAAAGTCAGATGTCCTAAGAGACACATTTAAGAGATATGTAACTAAATTAACCAATATAAAAATCGAATATATAACTTTAGTTGTACCACCCGGAATAGGAGCGATTTTGTGGGCCCTAGAAGAGCAATGCGGAAAATCGTTAAACAAACACATAAGGGATAATATTATTAGAGAAATGGAGCGCATTTATGGAAATTAAACAATTAAATTTGGCTGGGCTAACAACAGAAGCTAACAATCAAGATACGATAAATATCGATTCTGTCTCAACACTAGAACTAGTGAAGCTGATTAATGCGCAAGATAGGTTGGTGGCGCAAGCTGTAGGAAAAGAAGCCGATAAGATTGCGACAGCAGTTGAGTATATTACAGATGCGTTTAAAAAAGGTGGCAGGTTATTTTATTTTGGTGCGGGCACCAGCGGAAGGTTAGGCGTGTTGGATGCGTCGGAATGTACGCCAACTTTTGGTACCGATCCAGAAATGGTTCAGGGTTATATAGCTGGAGGAGACGCCGCATTGAGAAATCCTGTAGAAGGCGCCGAAGACAGCTTTATCGATGGAGTTAATATAGTTGAAAAACTGGCCATTACCGAAAAGGATGTAGTTGTAGGCATTACTGCAAGTGGGCGCACAAAATACGTATTGGGTGCAATTTCTGCTGCAAACAAATTAGGATGCGTAACAGTTGGTGTATGCAACAATGCGAATTCGGAGTTACATTCGGTAACAAAAATTACTATTGCACCAGATGTTGGCCCAGAAGTAGTTCAGGGTTCCACAAGAATGAAATCTGGAACGTCGCAAAAGCTGGTACTGAATATGTTAACAACGGGAAGCATGATTAAACTGGGAAAAGTGTATAAAAATTATATGGTGGATATGAAGCCAAGTAACGAAAAATTATTAGATAGGGCAGTGAGGCTGGTGATGCAAACAACAGGTTGCGAGCAGAGCATCGCGATGTCCACGCTAAGCCAATGTAACTTTCATGTTAAGATTGCTATCGTAATGATTATGTTAAGCTGTGATAGAGATAAAGCTGTAGAGTTGTTGGAAAATTCTGGAGGATATGTGCGRTCTGCGATAGAAGAGTAGATGAATGGGAGAGATCTATATGAAAAAAATAGGATTGGCTCTTTTTACAATGATGATATCGTTGATTATTGTGTTCATTGTGATTCAGTTTATGCCTGGAGATCCGGTAGATATTCTTGCACAAGAAATGGTTCGAACAGAAGCGCTTCCATACGATTTAGCATATGAAAGGGCTATTGCTCAATTAAATTATGATCCATCTGAGCCCATATGGGAAAGATTTATAGATTATATTGTTGGAATTTTTACGGGAAATTTGGGAATTTCGATGGCATATAAAAAGCCTGTCACCGAAATCGTTGCAGGAGCATTGCCGTGGACTATGTTAATATTAAGTATATCACTTCTATTTTCATTTACAATCGGAATATTGCTAGGCATATATATCGCTTGGAAGCGCAAAAAGACTTTGAATGTGGTTGTAACCGTATATCAATCAATTTTTGGTTCAATTCCAGACTATATCGTGGCATATATTTTAGTATTTATCTTTGCAGTCTCGCTCGGGTGGCTGCCATCTAAAGGAGCATACAGCTCAGACGTTGTGGTTGGTTTTAACGCACCGTTTATTTTGGATATTCTTCAACATGCAGTATTGCCAGTGCTTGCCTATTTTGTAACAACAGTATCTACCTGGATTGTTGCTATGAAAGCAAACGCGTTGATGGTATTAGGTGAAGACTATATCACATATGCAGAAGTTCGGGGGCTGCCCAAAAGGCGAATACTCATTCATTATTTAGGGAGAAACGCAATCTTGCCTATGGTAACAAGTCTTGCCGTATCATTCGGGTTGATGTTTGGTGGATCTCCTTTAATCGAAAATTTGTTTCTGTATCCGGGTGTTGGATTTTATTTGAGTGTGGCGATCAGCAGGCGCGATTTTCCGCTAATGCAAGGAATGTTTTTGGTTATCATTGTTATGGTTGTGGTTTCTAGTTTGCTTGCAGAATTTTTGTATACGATTTTAAATCCAAGGTTAAGAGGGCAATAAGGAGATAATTTATGGAAGAAAATTTGGATAATGCTCGGCAAGTGAATTTTCATCGTGAAAATGGCTTTAAAAGTTTCATTAGAATTATGTGGAATAATAAGATGTCGCGAATTGGACTGATCATTTTAACTGTGTTTTTGCTTATAGCGATATGTGGACCAATCTTTTTGTCACCACCTAAATCTGATTATCTAAATCGACTGCAAGCACCGTCGTGGCAACATTGGTTGGGTACAGACTTCGCAGGGAAGGATACGCTAAAGCAGCTGATTTTGGGGGCGAGAGATGTTTTGCTAGTTGCTGCATATGCTGCAATGTTTTCGCTATTCTTTGCTTGTACGATAGGAATTTTGTCGGGGTTGCTAGGCGGAAAAATAGATGCGTTTTTGATGATGATTACTAGCATAGTGTTAACAATACCCAGTTTTCCGGTAACAATGATTTTGTCGATGGTAATAGAAATACAAAATCAATTAACGTTTGGATTGGTATTGAGCTTGTGGTCGTGGGCAGGTTTGGCAAAAGCAATTCGGTCTCAGGTGTTGCTAATTAAGCATAAGGATTTTATAGAGGCAAGTCAAATAATGGGCCTAAGCAAATGGACAATCATAACGAATGACATAATGCCAAACATAGTATCGTATATAGCGGTAAACTTTATCGTAATTATGAAGGGCGCCATATTGGCAAGTGTGGGGCTTATGTATTTGGGGTTAGTGCCGTTTCAGGGAAACCATTGGGGAATGATGATACAGATTTCGCTATCTCAAACGGGTGCGCTKCTTGGGTCGAGTTCAATGATCTATTTTTTGTCTCCGGTTATCAGTATAGTGATATTTCAGTTTGGGGCGTATATGTTTGCAACGGGGCTAGATGACGCGTTAAATCCAAGATTGAGAAATTGATTTAAGAAAAATTTAATGAAGAGGAAATGAGATGGAACCAATCTTAGAAATTACAAATTTATGTATTGATTTTAAAACGCCCAGTGGTTTGTTGCGTGCYTGCGATGGCGTTACCATAAATATTTATAAGGGCGACATTGTAGGCATAATCGGAGAAAGCGGCAGTGGTAAGTCGACTATGGCYGCAGGCATACTCCAAACTATTAAGCCTCCAGGAAAAATAGCAGATGGCAAAATTTTATATCATGCTCCAGATGGTGAAGTAGTCGATTTGCTGCAATTAGGAGCTAARGGTTATCAAAAGTTTAGATGGAGTAAAATTGCAACGGTGTTTCAAGCGGCGCAAAATGTGCTTAACCCCTCTTTGTTAGTTCGAGAACATTTTTTAGAAACAGCTTGGGCTCACAATCCAAAGATAGAAGAGCGAGAGATTGTGGCAAAAGCCAAAACGATTTTAGCGCAAGTTCGTTTGGAAGAACGCGTATTGGATAGCTATCCGCATCAACTTAGCGGCGGGATGAAGCAACGAACGATTATTGCTTTGAGTTTGCTACTGGAGCCAGACATTATAATATTGGATGAGCCGACCACTGCCTTGGATGTTATAACTCAGTGGTATATCATCGATATTCTAAAAAAGATTCATCACGAACGAGAAATTACAATGATCTTTTTGACGCATGACGTATCTATCATTGGGTCCATTGTAGATCGAATTGCTGTTATGTATGCTGGGCAATTGGTAGAATATGGGAAAGTAGAAGACGTATTTAAGGTACCAAAACATCCGTATACCTATGGACTGATGCACGCAATCCCCTCGCTAAAAGATGATATAAGCAAGCGGCGAGCRATACCAGGCTATCCGCCCAATATGCTAAAGTTGCCGAACATCTGYAGGTTTGCTCCACGTTGCCCAGTGTATTTAGAAGATGGATGCGGTGGAAATAAGGAGCTGACAGATTTTATGTATGAGACACCCACGGGGCAAATATCGAGATGCTATAAATGGGAAGAGGTAAATACGCTATGTCATTAATGGAACTGAAAAATGTCAATATGATTTTCCCGAGTGGCAAAAAAGAAAATGTTATTGGGGCAGTGGTAGATGCAAATCTCACGATAGACGAAGGCGAAATCATTGCAGTAATAGGAGAAAGCGGAAGCGGAAAGACAACGTTAGGCAAAGTGATTGTAGGGGTTCATAAACCAACTAGCGGACAAATTTTATATAAGGGTAAAGACGTAACAAAATTAACTGGCGCAAATTATAAGGACTATAGACTGGGAGTTCAGATGGTCCATCAAGATTCGTTTGCGGCATTAAATCCCAACAAAACAATTTTTCARTCGCTTTCGATTCCGCTATACGAACATAAGATTGTGAAGGGCAGTAAAGATGCCGCGCAGATGCTGATGGAGTATTTAGTTGAAGTGGGGTTAACTCCCCCAGAACAATTTTTGGAAAAATATCCGCATCAACTTAGTGGTGGGCAGCGACAGAGAATATTGCTTGCAAGGGCATTATCAATGAAGCCCAAGCTGATAGTTGCAGATGAGCCGGTCTCTATGGTAGATGTGTCACTTAGAATTTCGCTTCTAGATCTAATGACGAGAATGAATCAAAAATATAAAATCTCATTTATATATATAACGCACGACTTGGGTACCGCCAGATATATCGCATCACATGGGCGTATCGTAGTTATGTATTTGGGAAGACAGGTGGAAATAGGTCAAATTCAGGAAACAATAGAAAATCCAAAGCATCCATACACATATGCCTTGGTTAGCGCAGTGCCAGAAGCGGATCCTGATAGGCGTTCAAATTTTGCGGATAGTTTACCACTAAAGTCGCTAGATATGCCAAGCTTGTTGAATTTGCCAACTGGCTGTAAATTTAACCCTAGGTGCCCAAATGCAGATAAATTATGTGAAATGGAGGAACCGCGGTTGTTAGAATATAGCGAAGAGGATCTAAAAGAGAAGGGAAAAGTAAAATGCCACCACACCAAAGAAATATTAAGAGCCAGATCGAAAAGCTCATTTATGGATTGATTAGCCTTGCGATTATAATTATCGTATTTGCTGCATTTGGGGTAGTGATTATGTTAGAAAATAAAGAGGCTTTTGTAGTCTATTGTATTATTATTGTAATAAATTTAGTTGTAATAGTCGCAGGATTTCTTTTTTTAAGATGGTTTAGAAGATTGCTTGATAAAACGGAGGAATAAAATGAAATTGAGAAATAAGAACATAGGAAAATTTGAATATATTATAGAAGAGTTAACTAATGAAAATTTGGAAAAAGTAGTTAAATTATATAATAACATAATCAAGGAAGATAAATTGGTTTATAAAATATTATCAACAACAGATTTTGAAGAACATTTTGTAGATGAAACCCAATACAAAAAATATAACTATGTAGTAATGGATCAAGAAAAGTGCATTGGATTTGTAAATGGAATTGTTGCAAACGAGATAGGCTTCGTAACGTTTGTGGCGGTGGACCCAGAGTATCGCCGCGCCGGGATCGGAAGGGCAATGGTTGAGCATTTGGAAGCCGCCGAAGTAGAAGAGGAAATTAAGCGCTTTGAAATCAGCTTCTTTAACCCAATTAATTTGGATTGGAATATTCCGGGATATGCCGCGTATGACCATCCCAATACACAAGGTGTGGATGTATCAACGGAAGCTTATATTTTCTTTAAAAATTTGAGATATCGAGATGTTATTTGTCAAAACACATATCTTAAAAGTTTGGTAGATTTTGAATATGCTCCAGAGGTTGTACAAAACATTCAAGATCTAAATGAACGTGGAATTACTATAGGGTATCTAGACCTGCAGCGACATAAAGGGATCAAAGAACTCTTTGATAACCTCAAAAATGAATTGTGGCGAGAAGGCATAATGAATGCGATCGATCCGGTGTTGGTAATTTTAGACGGAGATAAAGTTTGTGGCTTTGCAGGGCCTTTGAGAGTTCAAATGAGTGGAAGAGGATTTTTTATTGGCATCGGCATCCACTCGGATTATAGAAAAATGGGCGCAGGAAAAGTTTTGTTTAGCTCGTTGTGTAAAAGCCTAAAAGATGAAGGTGCAACGTTTATGTCATTGTTTACGGGCGATAACAATCCTGCTAGAAACATTTATGAATCGGCCGAATTTAAAATTGTAAAAAATTGGCAAGTAATGCGCAAAGAGATGCGAGAGAGGGAAATGCGATGAGAACTATAATGGCTATTGGCGGACATGTTGGTGATATGGAACTAACTGCAGGCGGCGTACTTGCTAGCGCGGCTGTAAGAGGAGACAAAATTGTAACAGTGGCTTTAACTGGTGGAGAAAGAGGAAATCCGCCAGATAAAACAGTATCAGAATATAGAACTCAAAAAATAGAAGAGGCAAATCAGTTTGCAAAAGAGTTGGGTGGAGAAGCTGTAATATTTAAATATACCGACGGCGAGTTGCCAGATAATGAAGAAGTGCGCTGGGAACTGTGTGATRCGATTCGTAAATATAAGCCCAACGTATTAATTACGCATTGGAAAAATAGTATGCACAAAGATCATTCTCTAACTCATCAAATTGTAAACGCGGCGCAGTTTTATGCCGGGTTAGCATCCATAGAAAGAGCGTTGCCCCCACATTGGGCGGCAGGGCCATACTATGCAGAAAATTGGGAAGACCCAACCGATTTTAAGCCGTATGTATATGTGGAAGTGACAGAAGAGGGCTATCAATTGTGGGAAAAAGCAATAAACCACCACTGGTTTGCACTTCATTCGCCGTCATATCCATATAAAGAATATTACTCTAACTTGAAACGCATTCGCGGAATTGATGCCAGAAAGAAATACGCAGAAGCATTTAATATACAAGAGCGAGAAAAACGAATTATTCGCAATGAGTTATAAACAACTGGAGGATATTAAATGAAAAAAGTGAAAGCATTATTGATAAGTATGATGATGATTTTATCAGGATGCGCTGCGAGTGACGACAGAGACGATGTAGTTGTATTAGAAAATACACAGTTTAAGTTGGAATCAACAGGCGCAATTAATAAGGAAAAAGTGTTAACAACATTGATAGATATTCAGCCCCCACCAGCKTTTAATGGAAACCCATATGATGCTGCAGGAATAAATTGGTCGATTCAGCCATTAGTCTATGATTATCTCTGTGAATTTTCGCCATTTCCAGAGAGAATGTTCAAAACGAGTTTGCTGGAGAGCTTCAAATTGGATGGGACTCATTTRACGATGACATTAAAGGAAGATCTAAAATGGAGTGACGGATCTCCGCTTACCGCAGCTGACGTGATGACAAACTATTATTTGAATGTTGGCAGAAGCGCGTTTTGGACTTACGCAACGGAGCTAAAGAAAATTGATGATAGAACTATAGAAGTAGATTATGTAACTGAAAGCCCCTTGCTCCTTAATATTACTTTTGCCTTGCCAATTATGTCCCCAGCATCGGTCTATGGAGAATATGCAGAAGCGTATAAGGATATTGCACTCAATTATCGTGAGTTAAATCCAGAAACTGGAAACTACAAATTTACGGCAGAGGGCGCCGCGTTGCTTGCAGATGCAAATAACAAGATGCTGGCATATAAACCAAACATTCGAGATGTAATTGCGTCTGGGCCATATATCATGACTAATGCGACAACGGCGGAGGTGATATTTGAAGAAAATCCGCATTACAGAGTTGATGTTGCCATAGACAAAATACGAGGACTGCGTCCAGGGAGCGCAGAGGCATTTGCGACCTCCATATTAGAAGGGCAGTATACTATCGAAAATGGAGGATTGTCGCCAGATATGTCGAGGCAAGTGGATAAACGATTTAGAGATACTTTGCGTAAAATTTATGTACCAGAGATTTCGCAAATTGGCTACGTCTTTAATGAGGCCAAATATCCTGTGAATATTCCAGAAGTACGAAAAGCAATATCTATGGCAACAAATAGAGATATCCTAATTCAAATTTCAGAGCCCGGAAGCTTTTTGAGTGATCAGTACAACACAGGGCTAACTCCAAGCATGATTGAAACATATGCAGATCCCCAATTTTTAAGCACGCTAACCGATTATTCATACAATCCAGCAGCGGCAGAGGCAATGCTAACGTCAATCGGCTGGAGCCGCGATGATAAGGGCAAATGGATAAACGAAAAAGGCGAGCATGTGGAGATAGAAATCGCAACAATCAACTCGTGGCCAACTTTTATGCTTACTGCAGAAGCAATGTCTACGATGTTGTCAGAGTTTGGCTTTAAAATTAAGTATGCGCCAATGGAGAGCGGTACAGTTTGGACATATTTAAACGGACCAAATCACACCATTGGAGGCGTATTTTTGGGAGGTGCCGGAACGTATGCACATCCGTGGGAAGCGTTTAGTAATATTTTGAACTCACCTAGAATAGGGCTTCCGGAAGTGCCTAAAGGTGAGGATCGTATAATATTTTCGCCTACTACAGAAAAAGAATACAATGTTACGAAGATGCTAAAAGAGCTTTTTGCCGCAATGACTCCAGAAGAAACTCAAGCAATAACGCATGAATTCATGCAGTTGAACAATGAGCTGTGTTTGTTTATGCCATTGGTAGAAAAAGCGGCGCCGTTGCGAGTGTATGACGTAACATTAAGTTTGCCAGAAGCTGTTCCAAATGAAGTGCAAAAAAGCTTTTATTACTTTGGCCCATTAAATTTAATGATTGCCAAAATGCTTCGTGGTGGAGAAATATTTTTTGTAGAATAAGCCGAAGGGGGAATACGATATGTTAAAAATAGTTACAATAGGAGGGGGATCAAGTTATACCCCAGAGCTAATCGAAGGATTTATCAGGAGATACCAAGAGCTGCCAGTGGATGAGATTTGGCTAGTAGATTGCGAAGAGGGCAAAGAGAAATTGGATATTGTTGGAAATCTGGCAAAGCGAATGGTAGAAAAGTCGGGACTACCCATTGCAGTAAATCTAACATTAGATAGACGAGAGGCCCTCAAAAATGCCACCTTTGTAACAACTCAGATGCGAGTAGGGCTATTAGATGCGCGAATTAAGGATGAACGAATTCCGCTTAGTTATGGATTGTTTGGCCAAGAAACAAACGGAGCCGGAGGAATGTTTAAGGCCTTTCGAACTATTCCTGTAATATTAGATATTTGCAAAGATATAGAAGAGCTGTCTCCAGATGCGTGGTTAATCAATTTTACAAATCCAGCTGGAATAATAACAGAAGCTGTAAATAGGTATAGCAATATAAATAAGGTGATCGGGCTTTGTAATGTGCCGTTTGATATGCACACTGCAATTGCAAAAATTTTGGATCGTCCAAAGTCTGATGTAAGAATTTTTATGGGCGGACTAAATCACATGAGCTACGTTACAAAAGTTGTGTGCGATGGCAAAGATGTTACCGAATATGTAATTAGCAAGTGGGGTACTCACAGCATGAACAACATTTCGGGAACTGAGTGGTCGAACGCTTTTGTCCGAGAACTTGGCGTATTGCCTTCGCCGTATCATCGATATTATTATATGGCAAAAGAATCCCTCGAAGAAGCAGTGGACAAATTTAAAAATCACGGAACACGCGCCGAAAATGTAAAGCGTTTAGAAACAGAATTATTTGAGCTATACACTGATATAGATCTTGCAGAAAAGCCAAAACAGTTAGAGCAACGTGGTGGCGCATATTACAGCGATGCGGCTTGTAATTTAATTAGTTCGATATATAATGACAAAGGCGATCTTCAGATTGTAAACACTCTAAATAGAGGAGTAATGGCGGAGTTTGAGTATGATGAGGTGGTAGAGATTAGTGCGATGATTACAAGCAATGGGCCGGTGCCAGTTGCAGTAGGCAAAATGCCAAAATGCGTAAAGGGTCTACTAAATCAGATCAAGTCATTTGAAGTTGCAACCTGCGAAGCGGCAATAACAGGAGAATATAATAAAGCGCTTTTGGCAATGATGATAAATCCGTTGGTTAGCTCACAGAAATATGCAATCAAAATTCTCGATGAAATGTTTGAAGCGCATAAAAAATATTTACCAAGATTTACTAAATAATACAAATTTGTATGGAGGGAAGTAAGATATGGAGTATGTAGTAGGCATAGATGGCGGTGGAACAAAAACGAAGCTGACGATGTGCACATTTAATAGTGGCGTAATTAATGTAATAGAAGAAGCGGTGGCAGGGCCTAGTAATGTATTAGCGAGTGGAGTGGATGTTGCAAGCGAATCGCTGGTGCAAGTAATAAAAGAGGGAGTGTTGGATAGAGGATACAAATTATCAGATTGTAGAGCGGTGTGTATGGGAATTGCAAGTGGCTCGTGGCATTCTGTACAAGATGCTATTGCAAAGATTATGAAAAATGATATAGGATATGATGGAAAACTGATCGTAACCAATGATGCGGAGACGGCATTAATGGCAGGAACTGGAGGAAAAGAAGGTATTCTCTTGATCGCTGGAACAGGCTCGATATGCTATGGAGTAAATAGTACAGGCAAAAGTTGTAGAATTGGTGGCTGGGGACACATATTTGACGACGAGGGTAGCGCATATTATATTGCAATTAAAATATTGAATGCAGTAATGAAAGCATACGATGGAAGAGATATGGCGACAGTTTTAACCAAATTGGTATTAGAATATTTTAAGGTAGACAACGAAAGAGATATTGTAGATGAAATTTATAAGCCCAATATATCAAAACAGCATATAGCGGATTTGGCAAAGCTGATAGAGGTTGCATATGATCTCGATGACCCTATTGCGATTATGATAGTTGACGATGTAGTAAATAGTTTATATATTAGTGTGGAAAGCGCAATGAAGAAGCTRTCGTTTTTGAAAAAGCCAGTAGATGTAGTTATAGATGGAAGCGTAATTGTAAAGAATCAAGCAATAAATTTGAAATTCTCTAATAAACTTAAGCAAAGACACACATTAACAAATATTAAAACGCTCGAGAAAGACGCTTCGTATGGAGCGGCAATTATTGCGTGTAGAAGTATAAAATAAAAAGTGGTAAATTGATAGGGAGATGCTATTGTGAGAGAGTATGATTTTATAGTAGTTGGCGGAGGAATGTCTGGCGTATGCGCTGCGATAAGTGCAGCAAGAAATGGCGTAAAAACCGCATTGGTACACAATAGACCCGTTTTGGGYGGAAACGCTAGTAGCGAAGTGAAGGTTAGTATCAATGGAGCCGGAAGAATTGGAAATTTTCAGCACGCAATGGAAAGCGGAATTATCTTAGAAATCTTACTAAAAAATAAAAAGTTTAATGTGGGGCATTCGTTTAATATATTAGACCATATAAATTGGGAGTTTATAAAGAATGAACCGAATATCGATTTGTATTTGAATACAAGCATGACTGGGTGTGTTGTAGAGGACAATAAAATTAAATCTATCACAGCATTTCAAGTTACAACTCAAAAGGAATTTGTATTGGCAGCAAAACTGTTTTGCGACACAACYGGAGACGCGAACTTGGCATATGCGGCGGGAGCAGATTATACTATAGGTCACGAAGCGCGTTCGACATATAACGAATCGCTGGCTCCAGAAGTAGCAACTAAGCATACGATGGGCAGTACTTTGCTATTTACAACTCGAGATCTTGGCAAACCTGTAAAATTTACTTGTCCAGAATGGGCATATAAGATGACTAAGGAATATATTGGAAAAAGAAAGGTTCATGAATTGAGTAACGGATACTGGTGGTGTGAAGTTGGCGGAGACGATGACTTTTCGACTACTGAAGATGCCGAAGAAGTCCGCGACGAGCTTATTAAATATGCGTATGGAATTTTTGACTATATTAAAAACTCGGGAGAATATCCAGAAGCAGAAAACCTTATGCTAGACTGGTTTGGAGCAGTTCCAGGTAAGCGTGAGTCAAGAAGAATCATTGGAGATTATGTGTTAAATCAAAATGATATTCAAGCTCATGAAAGATTTGCAGATGCCGTTGCCTATGGTGGATGGTCGATGGATGATCATATTGTTGGCGGAATCCGAGCAAAGGTTTGGGAAAAGGCCCACAAAAACGATGAAGGTGGCTCGATTTGGCATCCGGTAAGAGATGTCTATACAATACCATATCGAAGCTTGTATAGTAGAAACATCGAAAACCTCTATGCTGGCGGTCGTTGCTTTAGCGTATCGCATATGGCCATGAGCTCAACTCGCGTTATAGGCACTTGCTCTGTAATTGGGCAAGCAATAGGAACTGCAGCTGCTATTGCGACGAAATACGATATATTGCCAAGACAAGTGAATGAGCATATCAAGGAGCTCCAGCAACTACTCATAAAAGATGATGCGTATTTACCTTCTATCAAGACGGAAGATAAAGATGATCTGATCTCAAACAATCCATGCAAAATTACTGCGTCTTCTTATCAGAAAAATTGTGAGCCCAAAATGATAAACTCAGACTTTGCGCGACGAATCTATGATGACGAAAATGCATGGGTATCTGAGAAATTAGAAGAAGATGGGCAATTTGTAGAAGTGGAATTTGAAAAGCTTATGCCGATAAAGGAACTGGTATTGAGATTTGACCCAGACTTTAATAGAACGGTTGCAACAAGTATCGCAGAAAGTCATAGAGATAGGCAAGTAGAGGAAATGCCCTATCAGTTGGTAAAAAGCTATGTAATCGAGTATTTTCAAGGTAACGAAAAAGTGGCTTCAACAGAAGTYGAGGGCAATTATCARCGTGTCAATAAGCATCATGTAGATGTGATTGCAGATAAAATAAAAATTACTGTGTTAGAAAATTATGGAGATCCATATGCAAGAATTTGTGATTTGAGAATCTACTAAAAATTCGCCTCCCTATATTATATTGGGAGGTTTAATTTATATTTGGTGAATATAATCGTATAGCTCGATGTTAGTGCAATACCAGATATCGTCGCGATTGCTAAGAAGCTCGGCACACTTTTCGATGCGGTCCCAGCAGTTGTCAAATTCGTAGCTGTGGCCCCATATATAAAAGAGACTGAGGTCTTTGCTGTTGAGCTTTTTGTATTGATCGATTAGGTCGAAGAGTTCGTCGTTTTTGTGGTGTGTAGTAGGCAACCAACGATACCAGTTTGTCGGAAGCGCAAAGTCAAAAGTGCTTTTAACTGCTCGTCCATAGACTATTCCGGCATCTTTCATAATGGCAATTGCGGCATCGTTGACTTGTCCAAATGAGTATGCCATACCGCGAACATCTCGCTTGAGCAGGGCCTCGAGGTTGCGTTTATCTTCTACTATTTCTTCGGTCGCATCTGCAAGAGTTAAGTCTGGAAGCCGTAGGTGAGCACGCCCATGGCAAGCAATTTCGTGGTTTGTGTAGAGCTCGCGAACTTGTGTCGCCGTTAATCGGTTCGGATCATCTGTCAACCCCGAATTGATATTAAATGTGGCTTTGAGACCATAGTGATTAAAAATTTCTACCAGGCGTTTGTCTTGTGTCACACCGTCGTCATAGCTAAATGTAACAGCTTTGGTGGCTCCATTTGGATACATAAAATTCTCCCCTTTCGAAAAATATTATAGTGATATCCAGAAACTGCGTCAAGGACACGCTGCAATAAATGGTAAGTACAGGGATTTTTAGGCAATAATTAATATTTAGTGCAAAAATGGCGATATATAACATGTAAAATATGTTGCAGCAAACTATAAAGGAGAAAATTATGTCTATGATGAGGAAATATCAAAAATTACTAGCTATGGCAATAATAACAACGGCAACTGCGGCGATTACAACAGCTACATTTGCGGCAATAGATGATAGCGACATCTCGCATCTACCCACGCAAGATTCATTCGATGAAAATGGAATTGTGAGTGTAGAGGAATTTCAATCGCTATACGCATTAGATGAGGAACTAATGAGGTCGCTTCGATATTTGCAAGTGAATCATTCTGAAGTTGGGGGAATCGAATTTAACGGCAGTAATGTTGCAATAGGTTCCGCACCAGCAGGTAGGCCGAATCAAAAATACATAGATGCAACCCCAGATAGTGCGTATAAAAAACTAGAGGGGACCGTTCAGTCGTTGTTTGGAGGCGCAGAAATGAGTAGAGCATCGTCAATAAACCCGGATGTATTGACAGATATATCTGCGACAGTAGCGCGATTGAAAACGGCAAACGATGCGTTTCTGGCGGAGGCAGAATTTGAAATGGGTACGGGGCATACATATAAAGTGGCAGCAGAAGATCTGATCAGAAAAGTTACGGAAATATCAAAGCATATGGAAAATGTGAAAGGGAAGAATTCGGGTGCTGAAGAAGAGGCCGAGGAAAGTGCGATAATCGAAATGCAAACTACACTTGATGCCGCGGAAGAATTGATAGAAAGCATAAATCCTGTTGCACTAGAAGCTACAAATATCTTGGCAAACACAAGAAGTGTGGATAAAAATGGAAAAATTGGAGACGTATGCCTAAATCGAGCTGCACAGCCATATCAAATATCTGAGAATAAGGTATATGCCAAAGAAGAGGACTTTGTAGAGGGGTTAAAAACYTTAAATGTGGCCTATGAGAAATTTATAGATGGCTTGGACAGTGCGTATACYAAATTTAAAAAGGATGTGGATGRATTAAAATATGATAGCGTTGTGGGGCTAAATGCTGCGGGCGAAAATGTTGCGGTCGAAAATGTTGCGGACAAAACGGTTGTAAGTTATAAGCCGGTAGCAGTTGAGCTATCAGAAAACGGAATCCTCGATAAAAATGGAAAGCCGTTAGGGGGAGGYATTCATCAGTACGTATCTTATGCTGCCTTTGCGGAGTTGAAAGAAGCGCTAGTGGAAGTGGATCGATTTATGGCAAACAATACAGTGCCCGAGCATTTGGCAGCAAACGAAATGGTGCCAGGATATTTTGACAATGCAAGCAAGCGATTGAAAACTGCGGTRGCGGAGTTTAATGCAACAGCGAGTAATGCCGCAGATGTTTTAAGAATGGCCTATGATCAAGAGATACGCAGCCTTGCGGTCAAAGTAAGTGAGATTGTAGCTTTGCCTGAAACGACAGAGGTTGTTGCAGGTGTAGAAGATTATGAGGGGCTAAATTTTGCGGTAAATGTGGAGACTGTAGAGGATGAAAAAAAGTATACATTAGAAAATCTTGAAGTTGCAGATGGATATTTTGTTTCTGCCGATGGAACAGGTTTAGATACGGAGGGAGAAGAAGGAGACCAGTGGGTTAGCGAAGCTAAGCTTTCTGCCTTAGAAACTGCGCTCCAAAAATCGTTGCATATATTAAATGAAACAGCAAATATCAAAAATGTCARTGATATAGAAATTAAGTATCCACTAAAATATGTGGAAAAATATGGCAACGRATATTTCGAGACTGCAACTGGGCTAATAAAAATAGCAGATAAATTTGGCTTTGAAACAATAGCCAATGTGGACGAAATTGCAGATGCGAAAATCCAGGAAGCCAGAAGCTTAATTAMAGAGGCACRAAAAAGCGACGTTGTGGATGGGCTAGATTTGTTGACGTTTGAGATGTTAAATACGATTGTCGACAGTACGGTAATTCCAGAGGCAAACGGCATCTTTACAGAAAAACCAGCAKATGTATTGATTAATCAAGARAAGATAAMTSRATACCTAAAKCSAGAATTAATGGACGATATTATATATGCAACAACAAACGAAATAACAAAYACAGAGAAGGCAATTACAGAGCTTGAACAGGATAAGAATAAAGAGAATTTGCATGATCTTGTGAAGGCGATTGAAGCGCAGCAGAATAAGAAGGTGGATATCTCTCTCGACAATGCAAAGGTGAAATTATACAATAGCTATATCGAGGCAAACCGCGCGCTCTGGGATGAAAACGATGCCCGCATTCAGGTTAGCGATATGGATGGCGAGAATATTGCGGAATATAATTTTTACGTATCGAAAGCTGTGATGGATAAATTGACCGCAGCGATAGCGTCTTCGTATGTCAATCTAACAGAATCTGTAGAGAAAACAGCAATTGTGGCCCAAATAGCAACTAACGAGGCAGCGATGAAGTTTGAGCCTAAAATAGGTAAGGCTACAGTTCAGGAAATTTCGGCTCTGGCTATGGCAAAAGGAAAGTTGGGAACTCAGCTGGAGAAAACCGAAGCGGATCTTAACACTACAATAAGCGMTTTGTATGGCGCAGACGTCGAGGCTGCTAATAAATGGACAACTGCAGCTGCCAAGGCAGAATACACAAATGCATATACTCAGGCAAAAGCAGAATTTGAATCTGGCTATGCAACGGAGGCCAAGATGAAGGCTGCCCTCACTGCATTGAATTCGGCCGCAACAACATTTGAAGCCACTCTACAAGATGGGACCAAAGAAGCCTACCAAGATGTTGTTGCACAGATGCGAATTTACATTGACAACTCCAAATATGGAAAYAACAGAAACGATGGAAGTACRGMAGGACATAATGCAGAGTATAGAGAGCCAGTTGTTGCATATGAAAATATTCAGATAAGCAATGACGGAGGGATGGATCTAGCATTGACGGAGTTGTGGGCTGCYGCGGCAGATTTCAATAAAATAGAAACAGCCGTTTTAACTGCAGAAAAAATATTGGAAAATTCAGTAAATTTGAACATATATTTGGTAAAAATGCCGATAAATGATCTCGAAATAGAGAGGGACAAGTTAAAAAATGCCTACGAAACATTCTATGCGGTAGATATTAATGACCATACTATAGTAGATATGGCGTCGAAAATACATTATGGTCAATCGGGTATTGCAGATGTACAGATAAAGAATACAATCGCCAAAGCGGTCGAGGCGGTTAATGATTTGGTGTATATGCCGGGTACAAATCCTCTGGAGACTACTTATACCGCATACAACGGAACAGCGGGTCAAGCGTATACTCATGAAAAAGTTGAAGTGGAGATAGTAGACGCCAAAATTGTTGAGGTCGATGGAGATGCATCGCGAGTTCGTGTTACTGCAAAAGAAAATGGAATGGATGTGATCGTGGGCAACAAGTGGATATATGCAGGAGCAGTGGAGGACTATGTTGATGCCATAAGCCAGGCACAGAGGGTTGTGAACAGTTCAAAAAATATCACCAAAGCGGCATTAGACGAAGCTTTAGATACACTGAACGCAGCTGCAGAAACTTTTGAGGCAGCAGTAGACGAAAAAACAATGTTTGATGCGGCATCTATCGCTTATGAAGATTTGTATATTGCGGTATCGGAAGCATTTAGCTTGATTGGAAAAGATGAGAGCGGCATATTCGACTACGCTGATTTTTCAGATGATGGCTTTGCGAAGCTAGAAAACACAAATGGAATTACAGAGATTAGACGCAGCCTCACGAATACTGGCATTGAAGTTTCGGAGACCATGAATTTTGTACCGACTTTGGTGTATAAAACCTACAACGAAGCAATATGGAAAGCCAAAAATGCGCTCACTACAGCGACAACAGCAAGAAGTTTGGAGACTGCAATGACGACGCTCCAAAATGTCACTGATGTAATAGTAAAATCTGCCACCAAATCTGGCAAGGGCTCAAATGAAGCATTTGAAATCAAGAGGGTGGAGCTTCAAAATTTAGCAGCCGAAGCTGAGGAGATCGAATATATTGTGAGCACTAATGGGATGGATGTTGCACCAGAAGAGCAATGGATCACAACAAATATGAAGAGAAAATTGGATAGTGCGATCAATACTGCAAAGATGACAGTGAGCAACGCGTATGGTAGTTTTAAAGAAGGTGAATATGATCAGGAAGGGTTTAAAGTTTTGATGGGAACAGGCAGGGTGTTGCCAGCATTGCTAGATTCTAAAGCAGATGAATTAATGAAAGTGATAGAGGAGATCGAGGCAGAAGCCAAAAATGGAAATGCCGACGACATGACAGTGGCAAAAACAGCTTTGGAGGCTGCGCTAAACGAAGCGTATCAATTAAAAAATGTTGCACAAAGCTCATTGAGTGGAACAGATGTTGCAGGTGCGATAAGATGGGTAACAGTAGAAGAAATCAGAATTGATAACGAAGAAATTACACCAATAGCGTATATTTCAGAGGCCTACGACGAAGCAAGAGAAGTATATATGTCAAATAAAAAAGAAGACTATAGTGAGGCAGCGGCAACACTAGAAAAACAGATCGCTAAATTTATTCAGATAATTGAAGCCGGAGTCGACGGTGGCTATGGTAAAAAAGACGAAGTGACAGAGGCAAAAATCGTGATAAACACTAGGATTGCAGAGATCCGCAAAACAATAGCAGCAACGATTGCGCTCAAAAATGCAGATAATTCGAAAGTACCATTTGGACGCTACTATGCGTTATCGAGTGATATCGAGTTGATGAATTGGGTAATTTTAGAGGCAGCTAGCAAGATGAATAAGCCAGGAATTACAGCAACCGAACTGACAGCGGGCTCAACAAACGGAGAGACGAACATAACTAATGGCATAGATGATACGAGCGTGTTGGCGACATTAAATAACGCATACGCAACATTTGCTGGAGGAGTGACCACTGAAAATGGAAGTGTGGAAGAGGTAAAAAATACTAAGCGGAAACTAAAAACTGCGCCAACTGGCGAGATAAACAAAGAGAGTGCGGAGTCGCCATTGGAAAGAGTTGAACAAATAATTAAAGAAGCATTTGGCAACGAAGAGCTTCAAGTTCCATCGACAGTAGCGAAAGCAGGGAACGATAAAGATGCCGAGCAAAATTTAATAGAATACGTAACGGGTCTAATTGAAGGATACATCGAAGCTGATAAGATAGAAATTACTGAGGGGAGCTACGAAGCTGCAGAAGATCAAGATTATATGGGAAATTCGAAAGAAGGGAAATTCACCTTTGTAGCAAAAATAAATGGAGCCGAAATATCTGAGTTGAGTGTAATAATCGAGCCAGCAACCTGGGATAGCAATGCAAGAGTAGCAGTGGAGGCAGCAGTGGAACGTTTTGAACATAAGCAAGATGAGCTTGAGTTAATTCTTGAAGCTGAAGATGCTGGCGTAAATGACGTAGGCGAGATTTTGGTGGCACAAATAAAAAGTCTTATATCAGATATAATAGCGGACGAAGATGGTGATGTTGTTGTAGGAAATCTGAATTATACAGAACCTAATATAGCAGATAACGGATCGATTAACTACAGCTTAACAATATCAAAGCAAGTGGAGAGGGAAACGTCGAGACCGTCAATGCAACGTTCGGTGACAATAGCGGATGAGGCTGATAGATATGCAATCACAATAAACGATATAACAACAATAGTAAAGAGAGCATCGATAGCACCGATAGCGGAGATAGCAGAGATAGCAGAGATAGAGGAATTTGATGAGATAATGGAGATAGGGGGATTTGCAGAGATAGAGGAATTTGATGAGATAATGGAGATAGAAGAATTTGTGGAGATAGAGGAATTTGATGAGACAATGGAGATAGGGGGATTTGTAGAGATAGAGGAATTTGATGAGATAATGGAGATAGAGGAATTCGATGAAATAGAAGAATTTTATGAGATAGAAGAATTTGATGAGATAGAAGATGTAATACACCAATAAAAAAAAGGAGATGTAATAACAGATGATGAGGAAAGAGATGTGGATGCAAGAGCAGATAAAGAGAAAGGAGATGCGCCAGCAGATAATAAAGAAGGAGATAGAAGTGCACCAGCAGATGATGAGACTGGAGATACAATTGCAACAGCAGATGATGAGATAGTAGATGAAGAGTAAAGAGATGTGACTGCTGAAATAAATAAAACGTATTCCGTTGGGGGATACGTTTTTTGTTTTGTATGCAGAGGGAGTTATTTGCTCTAGTGTACTAAGAGACTGTATATTGGCATAGAATAGGATAGATAAAATTCATATATAGGGAGGAAATAACTTGAATGAACCAAAGCGCTATAAAATAAAAATGAGAAGAAACGAGAGAAAAAGGAAGTCTGAAAACGAAAGRAACATCCCGAAAGTATTGACATTACTAACGTTAGCAGGAGTAGTAGGTTATGTGACAGCAGAGTATGCTTGGCCAGAAATGCCAACAGCAAATGCCCAGAGCAGTAGCTTGGATGGCGTACAAGTGGAAATGRTTCAGACATATGCGATGCCGTTTTTGGAGGTTAATGCAGTAAAAATTTTGGCGATAACAATGTTTGATCAACTGGCAAAAGAAGAGCAGGGCGATGGCTGGTATGACAGATATTATAGAACGATAAGCCAGGATCCTAAATTTGACTTTTTAGATATAAAAAATTCCAGCAAAATTATGACGCACGGACAGACGACAAAAATATTGGAGAATATATTGGGAGAAGAATTTAAATTATTGGCAAATGCCAATGATGCGGAGCAAGGCATTTCGTTGTTAGATTTTTATAATGCATATAAAATGGCGCTAGATGTAGTGGGGCGCTCTGGAGAACTAGAGATAAAAAGATTAGACATATTGCAGACGACAACAAAAGACAACAACTTGCAGGCCTGGACGACGCAAACCTCAAACGGRGTCTATGCCTATCATGGGCTTATATTAGAACCATTAATAGGAAACAACTTAGAAGTGATAGCATCTGGAAATGATATAGTGGGGATATTAGAAATACGGCAAGGATTTTCGAAAGAATCGCGAGAATTYTCAGATAAAATTTTGAGAGTAGCGGATAACTATATAGAGTTTGAAAAAAATGGAAAACACTTTTTAGAAGAAGGAACGAGCGTAGACACAACAAATTTATCTGCAGGAACAACAGTAAGCTGTACAACAGAGAATAATCAAATTACAGCGATGTCTATAATTAATAATTTGCCAACCCAAAATATGAGAGTCGTAATAACGGAAGATGGAAAAGGAGAATATTTTCATAAAAATATACAAATTACTTCAAAAGAAAGTGTACAAATTACATACAATAATCAGATAATTAGTTATGCAGCAGGTGAAATAATTGACATCGATAGTTTAAAATTATATTCAGGAGAAAAGATAGTTATTMATCCAAGTTATAATAGCGCCTATAAAATAAATAGCATCACAAGAAGAGGGATTAACCCAGAATATGTGGGCAGTTTAGAAATCTATAAAGAAGAGGAAGGGTACCTGTTAATAAATGAAGTAGATTTAGAAAATTATGTAGCCAGAGTGATAAATAGTGAGATGCCAACATATTTTGGAGTGGAAGCATGCAAGGTTCAAGCTATTTGCGCAAGGAGTTTTGCAATACAAGAAGGATCGACAGCAAAATACTTAAAATATGGAGCGAACGTAGATGATACAACAAATAGCCAGGTATATAACAACTTGGCAGTTGATGAAATCGCAAAGGAGGCAACAAGAGCAACAGCGGGAATGGTGTTGACATTTAATGGACGGTTGGTTAARGCAAATTTTTATAGCACCTCGGGAGGGCATAGCGCCAATTATGGAGAGGTTTGGGCGAGCGAAATATTCCCCACAGCAACCCCTAGCTATTTAACAGCTGTAACACAGTATTGGGATGCCGGAAAGATATATGATTTGAGAGATGAAGAAGACGCCGAAGAATTTTTTAAATTGTCAGCAGACGATATCAGTTCCTATGACGACCATGCTGCTTGGTTTAGATGGGAAACAGAATTTGATGCCGAAGAGCTTTCGGAAGCAATAAATAATGCGCTGCAGAATTTGACAGCTAGCCAAAAGGAAAAGGTAACATTTTTAAATAGAAATAAAAAGCAAGACGCATTAATAGATGACATAGGAAAAATTTTAGATATAGAAGTATTAAATAGAGGTGAAGGGGGAAACCTGATTAGTATGTTAATTACAGCTGAAAATGAAAGTATAGAAGTGGAAACAGAAAACTTGATTAGAACAATTTTGTCGCCAAAAGAAGTGAGCGTTAAACGTGCGGACGATCAAGAGATAAGAGATTTGG
The DNA here is from genome assembly GCF_000171335.1 of Candidatus Epulonipiscium viviparus. Lineage (GTDB taxonomy): Bacteria > Bacillota > Clostridia > Lachnospirales > Cellulosilyticaceae > Epulonipiscioides > Epulonipiscioides viviparus. The sequence goes on along the minus strand of NZ_ABEQ01000002.3, from coordinate 1,563 downwards.
CATTGTTGCCAAGTGCATTTTGTACGTTTGATATAGAATACGAAGACGGTGCGATAAAAAGCTTAAATATTTATGGAGGCGGCAGTGGACATGGCGTGGGGATGAGTCAAGAGGGTGTGCGAGGCATGGTAAATAGAGGATATACCTATGATGAAATTCTTAAGCATTACTACCAAGGAATAGAAATTGGTAGTATAGAAGAATAGGGGGGAAACTGATATATTTAAATTTATTTTGAAGATAATAACGATTATTGTGATTGGGTGTGGATTGATAGTATTTTTCTATGGGTATCGCTATTATAGCGAAGCAAAGCAAAGTCGATCGTTAGAAGAAACAGTAGCGCTTGTTAGAAACCGAGAAGATTATGTAGAAATAGATGAAATAAGCCCATATTTTTTGAATGCAATAATGGCGATAGAAGATAGAAGATTTATGTTGCATTCTGGAATTGATATAATTGGAATTGCGAGGGCATTGGTTTCAAATTTGGTAGCTGGAGAAATTGTTCAAGGAGGAAGTACAATATCGCAGCAGCTGGCAAAAAATTTGTTTTTTTCAAATCAGCAAACATTAATTAGAAARGTTGCCGAGTTGTTAATGACGATGGATATCGAGCGCAGTTTTAGTAAAAAAGAAATCTTGGAGTTATATAGTAATATAATCTATTTGGGGCAAGGAAATTAYGGAGTTGAAGCGGCAAGTAGAGAATATTTTAATAAGAATGCCATAGATTTAAATTTAGAAGAAGCGGCATTTATAGCGGGAGTAACGCAGTCGCCGACCGCATATACGACAAATATCGAGTTAGGTAAGGAGCGACAAAGAGAAGTTTTGGATGCGTTRTCTGATTTTGAAGTAATAAATTTTGATACAGAGGACTAAAAAAATTCAGTTAAATTGTCAAAACTGCTTGACGAGCCTAATTTAGTGTGCTATATTAACCACGTGCCTAAATGAGGTCTTTTTTTTTATGGAAATTTATAGAAATGTGGAGGTGTCTAATAGTGAGAGTACAAATTACGCTAGCTTGTGAGGAATGTAAACGTAGAAATTATTCTATGACCAAGAATAAAAAAACGCATCCTGATCGAATGGAAACAAAAAAGTATTGTAAATTTTGTAAAACACATACGCCGCATAAAGAGACTAGAAAATAATCTTTGTGCAAACTAAAAGTATGTTCGGGGAGGTAGTTATGGGAGTTTTTTTTAAGGACTTTGTTGCAGAAAGCAAAAGGATAGTTTGGCCAAATCGAAAAGAGCTTTTTTCAAAGACTTCTACTGTCATTACACTTTCGATCCTTGTTGCGATCATTTTGTCTATCTTCGACTTTTTATTCGGGCAGTGCTTAGTGCTATTGCATAACTGGATATAAAATGATGGAGGATTATAAATGAGTGAAGCAAAATGGTACGTAGTGCATACGTATTCGGGGTATGAAAATAAAGTAAAAGTAAATATTGAAAAAGCAATAAAAAATCGTAATATGCAAGAGTTGATTCAAAAGGTTGAAATACCAATGCATAATGAAGAAGAAGAAAAAAATGGTACCACACGCTT
>NZ_ABEQ01000003.3 GCF_000171335.1 Candidatus Epulonipiscium viviparus | reverse complement strand
GCGATAAAATCTTTGCTAACCAAGTCATGCGACGTAATTAGGTTATATGGTATTAGCGTCTGTTTCCAAACGTTATTCCATTCTATAGGGCAGGTTACCCACGTGTTACTCACCCGTCCGCCACTAACTTAAGAGCAAGCTCTCAAGTCCGTTCGACTTGCATGTGTTAAGCACGCCGCCAGCGTTCATCCTGAGCCAGGATCAAACTCTCGGTTAAAGAAAGTTTGTCATCTGACATTACTTTTAGTACTGATTCTTAAATGAATCGACTGATCTAGTTCTTGATACTATTTTATTTTCAATATTCAACTTATTTGCTGTTTTGTCATTTTATATCATATGCTGTTGCTTTTTGATATATTGTGTTGCTCTTGACTTGTCCTATTATGCACTATAATAGTAAATAAGTCAACCCTTTTTTTTAATTTTTTCATCTTTTTTTAAAAAAAACTTATTTCATAGGTTTTTCTTCCTTATAATAGTGCAAATTTTTTTTAATAAAAAAATCCTATCTCATATCTTTATTTAGCTGATTATTTTTTATAAAAACATATTTTATGCTAATTTTTTTTTTATATCTCAAAAAAAATCCCATATTCTCACTCAGAGAATACGGGATAATCAAACCATTTAACTATTATTTTTTGATTATGTAAGCAACCTAGTCAATTTAATATTTTTATATTTAACTCTGTTGTCATCACAATAATTTCTTCTCTTAATTGTATTTATAATTTTTGATCGATATCTATTTTATCCATATCGTCCATTTACTCATTTGAAAAATATAATAAAAGACATATCTTTTCTATATATCATACACATTTAGAATTTGATAACACCTATTATTGTAGATAAAATAAGCACTAAAATACTTACTGGCCAAACTAATCTCAAAGAATATTTAATATGATCACCAATTGACACTTCTGCAAGGCCTAACCCAACATATACTGCCGCAACGGATGGACTCACAAATGTACCAAATGTTGCTGTTAACAAGAATGTCGCTGCCACCACTTCTGGTGATACGCCAAATGGCTCTACTACTCCAATAATGATAGGTAATAATGCATAGTAAAAAGCATCTGTTCCCAACATCATCATAAGTGGTACTGAAAATAATGCCATGAACCAGTGCATGTGAGGTGCAATCCCCGCTGGAAGTATATTTACAATCGCAGTAGCCATCGCTTCTACCATTCCTGATCCACTAATAACACCCATAAATACACCCACTGCAAACAATGTCATACACATCACCATTGCATTTGTACCATATAGTTTTATTTTCTTTGATTGATCTTTTACATTTGGAAAATTCACAACTAGTGCAATTGCAAAAGCAATCATAAATATCGCATACAATGGAAATGCTAAATCCATAAATAATAAAATTAACATAACTGCTGTTAAAATTAAATTAAACCAATATATGTTTTGATTTCTATTTGTTTTTTCAGCAACTGCATTGTCTTCAAAAGAATCACTACCTTCAGCTATAATACCAGCGCCATTTTTCTTTTCAATTAAATATACAACATACGCAATGCAAAATGCAATAAGTATAATTACTATTACAGCTGGAATCATAAATGAATATAAATCGCCTGTTTCCACATTGGCCACTGTCGCTGCCCTCATGGTTGGTCCTCCCCAAGGCAAAATATTCATAGTTGCAAATGCCCCCATCATAGCTCCAAGTAATGCCTGTGGTCTAATTCCATATTTTTTACAAATTGGCAAAAATGCTGGCACTACAATTAAAAATGTTGTTGCCCCTGATCCATCTAAATGCGCTACAAATGTAACCATAACAATTGCCATAAATATAGTAAACATGTTTTTTCCAGTTTTCTTTACTAAAAAATTAATAATTGGATCAAATAACCCAACCTCTGACATCAATGAAAAATAGGAAATTGAAAAGGCAAACAAAATAACTGTTGATAACATTGTCTCCATTCCCGTTTCAATAAACCCTGCTATTTCTGTAATTCCAAATCCTGCTACTATAGCTGCTATTAATGGTAATATAATAAATGCTATAATTGGAGATAACTTTTCCCTAATTAAAACATACATCAATATAATCATTAATACAAATCCAATAATCGCTAAGCTCATTTATAAAACCTCCTTAATCTATTTTTTCTGTATATTTTGTTACTCATATATTAAACACTATTTTTATCCGTTTGTTAAATTCATAATTTTACTGTTTATCCATTCTTTTTCAGAATGTTTAATTTGCTTTATTTTTTTATATTTCTATTGTATAATATCATCAAATAAAAGCTTCTATAATTTATTTAAATTTTCAATACTATTCCTTACTGGAACGTTGCTAACGCATTTTTAAAAATATATATGTGTATACTAAACGATTTTATATTTAATATTTTGTAAATTTTCAATAAACTTTAATACAAGGAGAAAAAACATGAATGAAAAAGATTATGAAATGCTATTAACCTTAGATGCAACACGAAATATTACATATGCTGCTGATATATTATTTGTCACTCAGTCTACTTTATCAAAAAGAATTGTAGCAATTGAAAAAGAATTAGATGTTTCACTACTGCTGCGATCAAAACAAGGAATTCGCTTTACACCACCAGGAGAAATTGTTTTACAGCATACCAAAGAGATTATGCATGTATTATCTAAGATGCGCTCTTCATTAAATGCCAAGAAAAGTTATATATACGGTAAACTTAATATTGGCGTTGCCATTAATTATCCCAAATATCATTTATCTTCTATATTAACTTCTTATTATCAACAATATCCACACGTAAATACTCACATTACAACAGATCAAAGCAGAACTCTCTATTTACGTATGCTGGACAGCAGTCTTGATGCTGCTATTATTCGTGGAGAATATCCCTGGAATGACAATAAATTACTACTAGACAGAGAGCCTGTTTGTGCTATTGCAATAGAGCCATTTACACTTGCCGATCTTAGTCACAATAAGATCCCATACATATACCGAAAAACTGATGCCATTTTTGAACGCCAACTCACTCAATGGATGAACGAACATAATATACGCATTACTTCCCCCAGTATTTTTGTTGATAATATTGAAACTTGTGTTGCAATGGTAAATCGTAAATTAGGTTGGACTATTGTCCCTAAAATTTGTCTCAGTTCTTTTCATGGTTTTATTGTTCCATTACAATTTTCTAACGGAGACCCYTTTATGCGCTCAACTTATCTTATGTACAATGATAACTATAGGTCACTTCCACAAGTAGAAGCATTCATCAATATAGTTAAGGACTATAAACAAAACTAATATAATGACATCAAAAAATCTCGCATCCCTTATAATTGGGTTACGAGACTTCAAAATTTACTCTAATTCTATTGTTGCAGGTGGCTTTCCTGTCAAATCATATAATACTCGATTGACACCTCCAACTTCATTCACAATTCTAGTGGTCACTTTTTCTAACACTTCCCACGGTATTTTAACACTCTTTGCTGTCATAAAATCACTTGTTTCTACGGCTCTAAGCACTACCGCATAATCGTAGGTTCTAGAATCTCCCATTACTCCTACACTTTTCATGTTTGTAAGTGCAGCAAAATATTGCCCAATTTGCTCATCCAACCCTGCAAAAGCAATTTCCTCTCTATATATCGCATCAGCATCTTGGACTATTCGAATTTTTTCCGCTGTTACTTCACCAATAATTCTAATACCTAATCCTGGCCCCGGAAACGGTTGTCTATTTACTAATTTTGAATCAAGACCAAGCTCTATTCCAACTTTTCTCACTTCATCTTTAAACAACAACCTCAATGGCTCTATAATTTCTTTGAAATCAACATAGTCAGGAAGCCCTCCAACATTATGATGCGATTTTATCACTGCGGACTTATTCAACCCACTTTCTATTATATCTGGGTAAATCGTGCCTTGCACAAAAAAATCTACTGCACCAATTTTTTTTGCCTCTTCTTCAAACACTCTAATAAACTCTTCACCAATAATTTTTCGCTTTGCTTCTGGATCTGTCACACCTGCCAGCTTTGCATAAAACCTTTTGCTAGCATCTACCCGAATAAAATTCAAGTCTAATTTATTCTTGTCCGCAAATATTGCTTCTACTTCATCGCCTTCATTTTTTCTAAGCAGTCCATGATCCACAAATACGCAAGTTAATCCTTTTCCAATAGCTTTCGATAAAATCATTGCCGCAACTGAAGAGTCAACTCCACCAGATAGTGCCAATAGCGCCTTGCCTGCACCTACTTTAGCTCTTATTGCTTCTATCTGCTCCTTTGCAAAGTCAGCCATTTGCCAATCTCCCGCACATCCGCATACTACTCTTGCAAAATTATTTAACATCATTTCACCATTTTCAGTATGAGCTACTTCTGGATGAAATTGTACTGCATAAACTTTGCTCGCAGCATTCTCAAACGCAGCAATGGGGCAATCTACAGATTCCGCTGTAATATTAAATCCTGCTGGCACCTCTTTGACAGCATCTGTATGGCTCATCCAGCAAATGGTCTCCCCATTTAAGCTTTCAAATAATTTGCTATTCGCATTTAACGAAATCGCAGTTCTCCCATACTCACTAGTCTTTGCTTTTGCAACTACTCCGCCTAGCATATGCGCAATCAACTGTGCCCCATAGCATATTCCCAAAATAGGAACTCCCATTTCAAATATAGCTTTATCACAAATTGCGGCATCTGCGGCATATATACTATTAGGCCCTCCAGTAAATATTAGTCCTTTTGGTGCAAGCGCTTTCAATTTTTCCAGTGGCATATCATAAGGATGCACTTCACAATACACACCAGCTTCTCTAATTCTTCTCGCAATTAATTGATTGTATTGTCCTCCAAAATCAAGGACAACTATAACTTCATTTTTCATGACAACTCCTTTTTACGAATGAATACTATAATTTGGCGATTCTTTAGTAATTTGAATGTCATGAGGATGACTTTCTTTTAATCCGGCACTCGTAATTTTCGTAAATCTTGCAGTCTCTTTCAATTCCTGTATAGTTCTAGCACCTGCATAGCCCATTCCAGCTCGCAATCCACCGATCATCTGAAATATAGTATCTGCCACTTCTCCCTTATATGGAACTCGCCCTTCTACACCTTCTGGTACAAGTTTTTTTGCATCCGATTGAAAGTATCTATCCTTGCTCCCTTGCTCCATGGCAGCAATAGACCCCATCCCTCGATATACTTTATATTTACGACCTTGAAATAACTCCATTTCTCCAGGGCTTTCTTCACATCCTGCTAGCATCGATCCCATCATGCAAGCATCTGCCCCCATTCCAATGGCCTTAACAACATCTCCCGAAAACTTGATTCCACCATCTGCAATAATAGGCACACCCGTCCCCATYGCAGCGTTTGCACAATCTTCTATAGCAGTGATTTGTGGCACACCTACTCCTGATACAACTCTTGTTGTACAAATAGATCCTGGTCCAATTCCCACTTTAATAGCATCGGCTCCTGCGTCTATCAATGCTTTCGTTGCACTATACGTTGCAACATTACCTGCTATCACTTGCAAATTCGGATATGCTTTCTTTATATTTTTTACTGTATCAATAACTCCCAGTGAATGTCCATGCGCTGTATCAACAGTTATTACATCCACGCTTACACTATCTAAGGCTGCCACTCTATACATCACATCATCTGTTACTCCAACTGCCGCCCCCACCAACAATCTGCCATGGTCATCCTTTGCCGCATACGGAAATCGAATATTTTTCTCAATATCCTTAATTGTAATTAAACCTTTCAAATTGTTTTTCTCGTCCACAATCGGCAATTTTTCTATTCTGTGTCTAGACAATATTTCTTTTGCTTGCTCTAGAGTTGTTCCTTCTCTAGCTGTTACCAAGTCTTTGCTGGTCATGACTTCACTTATTTTCTTTTCATAATTGGTTTCAAATCTCAAATCACGATTAGTCAATATTCCAACCAACTTACCATCTTCGGTGATTGGCACTCCAGATATTCTAAACTTTGCCATCAATGCATTTGCTTCATAGACATAATGATCCTTAGAAAGCGAGAACGGATTTTTAATTACTCCATTTTCAGAGCGCTTAACTTTATCCACTTCTTCTTGCTGCGCCCTAATAGACATATTTTTGTGAATTATCCCGATGCCACCTTGTCTTGCCAGTGCAATAGCCATTGTCGACTCTGTTACCGTATCCATTCCTGCACTCAAAAATGGAACATTAATTGTGATCGTTCTGGTAAGTTTTGTTTTTAAATCCACATCTTTTGGAAGAATTGTTGAATACGCTGGAATTAACAATATATCATCAAATGTTAATCCTTCTTTAATAATCTTTGATGTAATCATCTAGTTAATTGCCTCCTTAAAAAGTTTTCAATATTATATCACACTTCTTTCATTAGTCATAGACATTTATTCTCATTCTAACAAAAGTCGCTGTCCTTATTATCTATAAATATTTACCTTTCCTATAACTGGAGTTAATGTTATGCGTGTTTGTTTATTGTTATATCTAATTGTTATCGTCCCCGACTTTACATCCGACGCATCATTACCAAAATACAACGCATTTCTACTCATAAACACTTCTACATGATTTGGAATGCTTATTTGCTTATTCCCAATACTGATTTTATCACTACCATCTACAGTATTAATCAATAACTTCTGCTCTCCTTGGTTTGCTAATTCTTTTATACCCAATATTTCGCTATAGACAGTATCCACAAAAACTCTATGCTCTATGTCTCTTAGGTACTTGCTTGGATATTGCATCACCACTACTATACTACACATTATTGTTGCAACTATTATCACTTCTATTAATGTAAAACCTTTATTATTTAGCATTTTCCAAGTACTTTAAATATTGTTTAATAACCAAACTTTCTACTCCTCTTTTAAATTTGGTGCTCAGCTCATCTTTTTCGCTAACTGGTTTTACCAAAATCGTATACAAACCTGTTCTATTTCCGCCCAATACATCTGTAAATACTTGATCTCCAATTAACGCCACTTTACATTGCTCTAGTTTCATATGCTCTGCAGCTTTTTTCAAATTTACACTACGTGGCTTCTTAGACTTATGAAACGCTCTCACCTGCAAACCTTTATCCAATCCCTCTGCAAATAATTCCACTCTCTTTTTGTTATTATTAGAAACCAACGTCAACTTAAACCCTTTTTCTACCAAATACTTCATCAACGTCATTATCTCTTCTGATGGAGTCTCTATAAAATATGGCACCAACGTATTATCAATATCAAAAACTAATCCTGCTATTCCTTTTTTCAGCAATTCTTCATAATCTATTTCATATATCGAGTTTACATACTCATTTGGAAAAAATATTTTCATAAGCATTTCTCCCTCTCTAATATTGATCAAATCTTGTTTGCACATACACAGTTTCATTTTCATAATCTATATCTAAATATAACTTTTCTGCTATTTGTCTTACAGTTTTATATGGATTCAAAGTAAATTTTTTCTTTGCATTTACCATTAACACCATTCCAGAATATTTTTCTACTTTATCACTAATATATCTCAGATCAAAGCTTACCTCAACTATAAACCCATTCTCTCCTTTATAGACTATCTCAACAGATTTATTAGCACACCCCCGACAAGTACGATATATATCTAATTCTGTTAATTCACTAAACTGTTCTTGCACATTTGCTAGCTTAGCATTTATCTCTCCTATCACTAAATCTCGCATCAATGATAGATGTGCCTCCATCCAATATTTGTCATTAATATCTACTGATCCTGCATTTGTCAGATTTCTGTTATCTATTATATTTATTGCATTAACTAGTATTCCAAATATTGCCCCGAATATAACTACAAAAATTAATATCGATCCTCTATTAGTAATATGCAACGCAGACTGCCTCGTTTTCATCATTTTTATCTGTCACTGCTAACACTATAAATGAATACGGTATCGTAAAGGAAACATCTGATTTTACCTCAATATGTTCTGCCCATTCATCTATTCCTTCTGGATTTCCTGTTGTCAACAATTTTCCGTCTATTATCATATGGTAGTTAAAAGCATCGGAGTTTCTCGGTAACACTATTTCTGCAAACTCTTCCTGCGATGTTTCTGCAGTAATTCTTATTTCGGATATAACTTTTGCAAATTCAAACAATGCTTTATTTTGCCTCACCATCCACCTCGAGTCGTTATTTATCTTTATACTCGAGCTCATTACCTGTAAAAACACTCCTATAATACACATAATCATGGTTGCGGTCATTATTACTTCTATAAAAGTGCCTCCTCTATCGGATAACTTTACGTTGTTCACACACTTCCACTCCCATATGTGCAAATGATTTTACATCAAGAAGCACATCTTGCGTTACCTTTAACTTCGATACCACCTTTCTTGTGCTATAGCTAAATGCCTTAATAAAGTATTCTACTTCTGCTAAATATTCGATACTCTTAGAATACATAACTTTGCCTTTGTATACACCATAGCAATTTTCATTATCAAATATTACTTCAGCTTTAGCGTCTTTCTCTACTATCAAATATTTATCTGCTGTCACAATTTTTTTCAGCTTTATATCCGTAAATGCATCAAACTCTTCTTGAATTTTGGCTATYTTATTTTTTTCTACTGCAATCAGTCCTACTTTATATAGCTTAGTTACTCTGTCAAATTCTATRATCTTACACGTTACTTCATATCTATCACTGCCTATATATTGGCATATGTTTTCTTTAATCTGATTTTTAACATGAAATATTGTATCTGCATATACATCAACTACCTTATATACTACATTTTCTCCCTTTAAAATAACTTCTACATTACCCTTTTTTAAAAACTCTAATGCTTCATGCAGTGTCTTGAATCTCCTTTTTTCAATGTCTACTGCATTATGCGCTATCCACACTTTGTGCATTTACGCCTCTATCCTCCAAATCCAAATTTATAACAAATACATCCTCTAATCCTTTCACTGTATACTTTATCGTAATTAACCCCGAATTCGCTGCCTTTGATATTCCCAATACGTCACAATATGCTACACTCGACCTATATTGCGAATATTGAATCGCCTTGGGACCTATACCAATATGTCCATACTTCCATTCCCCATCTTCGTCTACTAAATCTGTAAAATTACCTCTCAAGATAATCTCATTCGTTTCTATAGTATCTTCAAATCCTATTTCTACATTAGACATATGGTGTACTCTCTCCGAAATAAAATCATAGACTATTTCTGCATTGGCATATGCTTTATCTTCTTGTATCACTTGTTCATAATAATTAAACGCAATTTTTATATATTTAGATGCTACTATCAAAATAATGCTCAGCAATGCGAAACTAATTACACATTCAATCAATGTAAACCCCTTATTATTCATCCTCTCCTGCCGACAATTCAAACACTGCCCATTTCTTCATATTATCATCTAGCTTATCTTCTAAATCTTGATACGCCTCTTTATTAACCCGCACCTGAACCCCCTCATCTATTGAATATATTAATTCATTTCCATCCAATCTCAATTCTAATTTTGTTGTTTTACCACCGTTTTCCTCATCCACTATCTTAAAATCTTTTGCATCTAAATATTCCTTGTCTATAAGCTGATCATATGCTGTCGTCCAGTTTTCTTCATCTATATCTGCATGATTTACATTATACATTTCTATGGCATTTTCCACACTCTGCGCTGCTTGAATATCAGATTTTAATGCTATCAAATTAAATTGTTCAACAACCTGTGGTGCCACCATTGTGGATATTACTCCAATAATTGCCATAACTATAACAACTTCTATTAATGTAAATCCTCTATTATTTTTTAAAAGTTTCATACTTTATTCTCCTATTTAAAACGTGGTTACTAAATTAAGCATTGGCAACATAATTGCTGCTACCATCACTGCAACAAGCAAACCCATCACTATTGTTATACTGGGTTCAATTATCGCAATCGCTTTTCGCAACTCAACTTCATAATTTCTTTCTAAATATTTCCCCATTCGTAATAAAGATATACCTAATTCTCCGCTCTTTTCTCCAATTTTTATAATTTCCAATAAATATGGAATAATTATTGGACTAGATTTCAATGTATCACTCAAAAATTTTCCCTGAACCATATTTCTATTGCTTTGTATCAAAACTTCATTCATCATCGAACTGCTGGTGCTCTTTCTATAAATCTCTACTGCATCTCCCAGGTTCACTCCCGAAGTAATCAACAGTCCCATATAATTAGCCATATCCTTATTCTTACTCAATTTATATAGCAGAGAAATTTTCGGCATCTTCAGCGTTGCTCTTTCTGCCAATTTTCTTCCATATGTCCAATTTTTTATAGCCACTCCTGCTGCGATCAAAGCGCATATAACCAAGCCCAACAATAAATAATTTTCATCCACAAAGTTTGTTACTGCTATAAATATTTTTGTTACTACTGGCAATTCAGCTTCCTGGTTTCCAAACATTGTGGCAAAGGTTGGGAAAATAAATTTAGCACAAATAAACAATGCGACTACCATCGTTATAACTACAAATTTAGGATACAATGTCACCTGCTTGATCTTCTTTGTCATCTCAACATCCATCTGCAATTGATCAACCACTATCTTTAGTGTATTTTCCAGCCTTCCACTTGCTTCTCCAGCCTTCAATGCTCCTACTATAAATGCTGGCATATATGATATTTTTGCCAATGCTTCAGATATTGTATTCCCTTTCATAATTTCATTGATAATAATATTTGCTAATTGCTGAATCTCTTTTCGAGGATTAGTCTGTTTTATTAAAATTAATGTTTCATATAAGTTGATTCCACTTCTATTTAGCGCATACATTGCCTCAAAAAAAATCAACATATTTTCTTTCGACATAACCTAAATACCTTCTTCAAAGTTTCCCAATATGTTTTTCGCTTCTTCGATAGAAGTCAATCCCCTCTCCACTAACATCATTGCCTTTTCTCCCAACGTAACCAATCCATTTTCCTTTGCAAACATATATAGGTTTCCTTGCGTATAGTCCATATTTGCTAAATGTACTTTGGGTATCAAAATTTCAAATATTGCCGTTCGTCCCTTATATCCCGTATATCCACACTCTTCACAACCTACTGCAACAAAATACTTTCCTTCCATTTTTTTGCAATGCAAACAAAGCTTTCGCAGCAGTCGCTGGGCAATTACTCCTTTTACAGTCTCTTTAATCATCACCGGCGAAATGTCCATGTCTGTCATCCTATATATAGCACCTGTTGAATTTTCCGTATGCAATGTCGATAAAATCGTATGCCCGGTCAATGCCGCCCTTGTGGCTATCTCTGCTGTACTTTTATCTCTTAACTCACCAATCATCAACACATCTATATCTTGTCGTAAAATTCCTTTTAACGCCTGCTCAAATCCAAAGCCACCTCTGTCGTTGATGTTGACCTGAGTTATTCCCTCTATAATAATTTCTACGGGATCTTCAATAGATACTATATTTACATACTCTGAATTCAGTTCTTGCAAAAAACTCGCCAGCGTTGTACTTTTTCCACTACCAGTTGGTCCTGTTACTATTACCATCCCAGATTTAATCTTTAACAAAGAGTTTACATATTTTAAATCTTCTTTTGAAAATCCCACGTCCATCAATGAAATTACTGCATCTTCATTTTTCCTCAATCTCATAACAATTTTCTCGCCATTAATACTAGGTAGCGTATTCACTCTAATATCATAATTTTGATAGCTTAAATATCCGTCCTGCGTCTCTTTATTGTTAGTAATATCCATATTGGAAAACGTCTTTACTGCATTCACTAATTCCTTCGATATTCCTCTACTAAGATTCTTGATATCTTGCAATCTTCCATCAATCCTGAATCGTATTAAGACATTTTCTCTCATCACTTCCATATGAATATCCGAAGCATTCTCTACAATTGCTTTATCTATCACACTTTGAATTACCGATTTAATTGTAGTATCAGTTTCCAATTCGCCATTGCTATCTAACGTAAACAAATCCTCGCCAACTTCATCTTTCTCCGTATCCACCAAGTCCACTATCTGCGAGTTGCTTTTATAAAATTCATTCATTTTTTTATACGCAATTTCTATCGAGTTTACTGTTGCCACTTGCACCCTCACTCTTCTATGCGCTATCAATTTTAATGTTACAATTTTTTCTAAAATCAGCGGATTGTCCATTGCAATTTCTAAGAGATCGTCATCTTGATATGTTGGAATTATTCTATTACTTATACAATAGGCTGTTACTATCGGCTCTGTTTCAATATCAAATTTAAAAGTTTCATCAAAAGTGACTCCATCAACTTTGTAGTATTCTTGCTTAATCTGCAATAAATCCTCATCATCTATGCAACCATACATTTTCAATAATTTCTCTTCCATCGCAACTGCTGCAATTGTTTCCTCAGTTGCCTCCTCAATTGCCACTTCAAATTTTGGTACCTCAGTTTTTGATGCCGCTTCTGTTATTGTCACTTCTTCTAGTGCCGTTTCTAATATTTCCGCTTCTAGTATTGCCGCATCAGCTATTGCCACTTCTGTTATTGCCATTTCAGTTGCCGCTTCAGTTATCACCGCTTCTATTATTTCCGCATCTGTTTTTGCCGCATCAGCTATTGCCATTTCAGTTGCCGCTTCAGTTATTTCCGCATCTGTTTTTGCCGCATCAGCTATTGCCACTTCAGTTGCCGCTTCAATTATTTCCGCATCTGTTTTTGCCGCATCAGCTATTGCCATTTCAGTTGCCGCTTCAATTATTTCCGCATCTGTTTTTGCCGCATCAGCTATTGCCACTTCAGTTGCCGCTTCAATTATTTCCGCATCTGTTTTTGCCGCATCAGCTATTGCCACTTCAGTTGCCGCTTCAATTATTTCCGCATCTGTTTTTGCCGCATCAGCTATTGCCGCTTCAGTTGCCGCTTCAATTATTTCCGCATCTGTTTTTGCCGCTTCAGCTATTGCCACTTCAGTTGCCGCTTCAATTATTTCCGCATCTGTTTTTGCCGCATCAGCTATTGCCACTTCAGTTGCCGCTTCAATTATTTCCGCATCTGTTTTTGCCGCATCAGCTATTGCCATTTCAGTTGCCGCTTCAATTATTTTCGCATCTGTTTTTGCCGCATCAGCTATTGCCACTTCAGTTGCCGCTTCAATTATTTCCGCATCTGTTTTTGCCGCTTCAGCTATTGCCACTTCAGTTGCCGCTTCAATTATTTCCGCATCTGTTTTTGCCGCTTCAGCTATTGCCACTTCAGTTGCCGCTTCAATTATTTCCGCATCTGTTTTTGCCGCTTCAGCTATTGCCACTTCAGTTGCCGCTTCAATTATTTCCGCATCTGTTTTTGCCGCTTCAGCTATTGCCACTTCAGTTGCCGCTTCAATTATTTCCGCATCTGTTTTTGCCGCTTCAGCTATTGCCACTTCAGTTGCCGCTTCAATTATTTCCGCATCTGTTTTTGCCGCTTCAGCTATTGCCACTTCAGTTGCCGCTTCAATTATTTCCGCATCTGTTTTTGCCGCTTCAGCTATTGCCGCTTCAATTATTTCCGCATCTGTTTTTGCCGCATCAGCTATTGCCACTTCAGTTGCCGCTTCAATTATTTCCGCATCTGTTTTTGCCGCATCAGCTATTGCCGCTTCAGTTGCCGCTTCAATTATTTCCGCATCTGTTTTTGCCGCTTCAGCTATTGCCACTTCAGTTGCCGCTTCAATTATTTCCGCATCTGTTTTTGCCGCTTCAGCTATTGCCACTTCAGTTGCCGCTTCAATTATTTCCGCATCTGTTTTTGCCGCTTCAGCTATTGCCACTTCAGTTGCCGCTTCAATTATTTCCGCATCTGTTTTTGCCGCTTCAGCTATTGCCACTTCAGTTATTGCCACTTCTGTTATTGTCGCTTCGGTTATTGCCGCTTTTATTATTGTCGCTTCTTCTATTGCCGCATCAAGTATTGCCGCTTCTATTATTTCCGCATCTTTTATTGCCGCTTCTGTTATTGCCGCTTTTATTACTGCCGCATTAGCTTTTGCCGCATTCATTATTGTCGCATCTAACATTCCCACATCAAGTATTGCCATTTCTAGTACTGCCACATCAGTTTTTTCCGCTTTTATTATTGCCGCTTTTATTTTTACCGCATTAATTTTTGCCGCATTTATTATTACCGCTTCTAGTATTGCCGTATCTGTTATTGCTGCTTCTATTATTTCCGCTTTTTTTATTGCCGCTTTTTTTATTGCCGCATCAAGTATTGCCTCCTCTATTATTGCCGAATCAATCATTTCCGTTTCTTCTATTGCCGCTTTTTTCATTGCCTCTTTTTTTATTGCCACTTCTGTTATTGCCACTTCTGTTATTGCCGCTTTTATTATTTCCGCTTCTTCTGTTGCCGCTTCTATTATTGCCGCTTCAATTTTTGCCGCATCTGTTATTGCCACTTCTGTTATTGCCGCTTTTATTTTTGCCGCTTTTATTTTTGCCGCTTCAATTTTTGCCGCTTCAATTTTTGTCGCTTCAATTTTTGTCGCTTCTATTTTTGTCGCATCTGTTATTGCCGCTTTTATTTTTACCGCATCTGTTTTTGTCGCTTTCATTATTGCCGCTTCTATTATTGTCGTTTCTGTTATTGCCGCTTCAATTTTGGCCGCTTTTATTATTGTCGCTTCTTCTATTGCCGCTTCAATTTTGGCAGCTTCTTCTATTGCAGCTTCTTCTATTGCCACTTCTTCTATTGCCGCTTCTTCTATTGCCGCTTCTTCTATTGCCGCTTCTTCTATTGCCACTTCTTCTATTGCCACTTCTTCTATTGCCGCTTCTTCTATTGCCGCTTCTTCTATTGCCACTTCTTCTATTGCCGCTTCTTCTATTGCCGCTTCTTCTATTGCCGCTTCTTCTATTGTCGCTTCTTCTATTGCCGCATCAGTTTTTGCCGCATTCATTATTTCCGCCGCATTTTGGACCGCTTTTCTTAATGACGCATCTGTTTTTACCAGATTCATTATTGCCGCATCAGTTTTTCCTACTTCTATTGTTGCCGCATTCATTATTGCCGCCGCATCTTGGACCGCTCTTCTTATTGCCTCTCTCATTGTTGCCGCATTTTTTGCCGCATCTTTTGCCGCATTTTTTGCCGCTTTTGTTTTTGGTGCCACTTCTGTTATTGCCATTTCAGTTTCCGCTTCAGCTATTGCCGCTTCAGCTATTGCCGCTTCAGCTATTGCCGCTTCTTTTTTAATTCTTTCCGCTTCTTTTTTTGCCGCTTCTTTTTTTGCCGCTTCTATTTTTGCCATTTCTGCTTTTGCCGCTTTTTTTAATGCCGCTTTCATCATTGCCGCATCTATTTTTGCCGCTCTCATCATTGCCTCTTCTTTTTTAATTCTTTCCGCTTCTATTCTTTCCGCTTCTATTTTTGCCGCATCTATTTTTGCCACTTCTGCTTTTGCCATTTTAGTTGCCGCTTCAGCCATTGCCGCTTCTATTTTTGCCACTTCAGCTAATGCCGCTTTCATCATTGCCTCTTCTTTTTTAATTCTTTCCGCTTCTATTTTTGCCGCTTCTGCTTTTGCCGCATCTATTTTTGCCACTTCTGCTTTTGCCATTTTAGTTGCCGCTTCAGCTATTGCCGCTTCTATTTTTGCCACTTCTGCTAATGCCGCTTTCATCATTGCCTCTTCTTTTTTAATTCTTTCCGCTTCTGTTTTTTCCGCTTCTGTTATTGCCATTTCAGTTGCTGCTTCTACTATTTCCACTTCTGCTATTGCCGCTTCTACTGTTGCCGCTTCCATTATTGCCTCTTCTGTCATTGCCGCTTTTATTATTTCCGCTTCTACTGTTGCCGCTTCCATTATTGTCGCTTCAATTTTTGCCACATCTGCTTTTGTCACTTCTGTTATTGCCGATTTTATTATTGCCGCATTTGTTCTTGCCGCTTTTATTATTGCCGCTTTTATTGTTGTCGTATCTGTTTTTACCGCTTCAATTTTTGAAGCTTCTATTATTGACTCATCAATTTTTGACGCTTTTGTTATTGCCGCTTTTATTATTGTCGCTTCAATTTTTGTCGCTTTTGTTATTGCCGCTTTTATTATTGCCGTTTTTGTCATTGCCTCTTCAATTATTTCCGCTTTTTTTATTGCCGCTTCTGTTATTGCCTCATCTGTCATTGACTTTTTTAGTATTGTCAATTCTGTTAGTGCCGCTTCCATTATTGCCACTTCAATTTTTGCCGCATCTGTTTTTGCCACTTTTGTTATTGCCGCTTTTATTACTGCCGCATTTATTTTTGCCGCTTTTATTATTGCCGCTTCGATTATTGCCGTATCTGCTATTGCCGCTTCAATTTTTGTCGCTTCTATTATTTTCGCATCAATTTTTGCCGCTTTTGTTATGATCGCATTTATTTTTGCCGCATCTGTTTTTACCGTACCTGTTATTGCCGCTTCGATTATTGCCGTATTTGTTATTGCCGCTTCAATTTTTGCCGCTTTTATTGTTTCCGCTTTTATTATTGCCTCTTCTATTGTTGTCTCCTTCGTTTTTTGAGTCACTCCTGCTATTGCCATCTCTGTTATTGCCTCCTCTGTTATTGCAGTTTCTGCTATTGCCTCTTCTAGTATTGCCGCTTCTGTTTTTGCCACATCTGCTATTGCCGTTTCTGCTATTGCCGCTTCTGTCATTGCCGCTTCTGTCATTGCCGCTTCTGTCATTGCCGCTTCTGTCATTGCCGCTTCTGTCATTGCCGCTTCTACTGTTGCCGCTTCCATTATTGCCGCTTCTACTGTTGCCGCTTCCATTATTGCCTCTTCTACTGTTGCCTCTTCTACTGTTGCCGCTTCCATTATTGCCTCTTCTTTTGTTATTACCTCCTCTGTTTTTGGTGCTTCAATTTTTAGTGTCGCAGTTTTTTTTGTCATAGTTTTTGCTACTATAGTTTTTGCTATTGCCGCTATCTTTGCCATTGCAGTTTTTACTACAGAAGTTTTTGTTCTTTCCTTAGTTGCGTTCTCTTTCCAATACATATCTTTTCCTCCTATCTATTTAATATCACATGTTTTGTATAAGAGTATCGCCTATAAAAAATTTTTTTATACAGTTTATTCAAAAATTTATTATTTTTTTTTGCACATTAAAAAAACTGCCACTCCAACTTATGCCGGGGTGACAGTTCTCTATTTTTATTACCATCCAAACGGAAAAATTTGATTCGGAACTGGTATTTCTTTCTTTTCTGGCTGAGGCATTTCTTCTGTTATTGCAGGCTGCTCTACTTCTGTTAATGTCAAGTTTAGATCCATACTTTCTCCAGATCTTGACAATCTCACCACCACTTGATCTCCAACTTCTTTGCCTTTTAATAACTCTCTCAATTCTTCTATACTAGTAATTTTTACACCATCAAATTCTAAGATTATATCATGTTGCTTCATTCCTCCAATATCTGCCGCACTTCCAGGTACAACGCTCGCTACATATACTCCCACCGGTATCTCAAATTGCGCAATATCCTGCGTCATCGTTGCACCAGTTATTCCTAACGATGGCCTAATAATTCGTCCATGTTCTACTAGCTCATCTACTATTATCTTTACATCGTTAATCGGTATTGCAAATCCCATTCCTTCTACTTTATCATCCACCAATTTAATCGTATTGATTCCTATTACCTCTCCCGAAGGCCCAATCAACGCACCTCCGCTATTTCCCGGATTTATTGCAGCATCAGTTTGGATCAATCTCATTTCACTTTCTGCACTTACATCTATTGTTCGATTTATGGCACTTATTATTCCCGCCGTTACCGTATTATTATATGCCTCGTCCAATGGCGTTCCAATCGCGATCGCCAGATCTCCAACACGTATCTGATCGCTATCTCCCAGCGGCGCAATTGATATTTTATTTATCAACTCCACCGGTACCTCTTTTTTATCTACCGAAATCACGGCAACATCAGTTAACGAATCCATACCTACTACTTCTGCGCTCACCTTTTCATTTCCTATAAATGTTACAGTCAGCGTCTCTGCCCCTTCGACCACATGAGCATTGGTGATAATATAAATTTTTTCGTCATCCTCTTTAAAAATTACTCCAGAGCCCAGCCCCGAAGCCTGATATTCCATAATCCAATTGGTTACAGACTGATTATTAATAATAGAAACAATAGACGGTCCTACATTTTCTGCTATTTGCGTAATAGTATTCGGAGCCGTCATTGCTGCAACAACAGGGGTTAGTTTTGGTTCTATAATATCCACAGTTTTAATTGGYCCCGCTATTTTGGCGTCTACAAGACTTTGTTGCGTTAAGTAATCATTCAAAAAAGCATATGAACCTCCTGCAACGCCTCCACCCACAATGCTAACCACTACCATGCCTGCAACAAATTTTAAAAACCCCATTCCATTATTATTGTTGCTTTTATTATTTGTATCGTTATCATCTAAAAATATATTATCATCATTATTATTTAAGTTATGTTGATTATTACTATCATCATTGTTTATCATTAAAATTCCTCCCACTCTATCTCTTGTTTTATAATACAAAGTATATCCAAAAAATGTGAAAATCATATGTTGACTTAATATGTTTATTCACAACATTTACAATTTATCCAACATTTGTATATTGTTATTCTTAATTTTATGGGCAAGCTATTTATATCGCAAAATCTTTTACTTTTTTTACGAAATTGACAAATTATACGAAATTTATCAAAATTGTTTGACATTTAATGGAAACTAGTTTATAATTCTAATGACAAACAAAATTATACAATGGAGGTTGCAACACATGTGCCTTGAAGCTCAAATTAATAAAAATACTTTATTTATAAATTTAGACGGTGAAATCGATCATCACACCTCTACCGGTATTAGAAGCGAAATTGACAAATTATATGATTCATCTCGAATTAGTAATATAATATTTAATTTTGAAAACGTTACCTTTATGGACAGTTCTGGCGTTGGACTTTTGATGGGTCGTTTTAGAAATGTAACTATTAGTGGTGGCCGTGTTGCGCTTGTTAGGGTTCCAAAGGAGATTGACAAAATTTTAAACATTTCTGGAATATACAAACTAATGAATAAATTTGACGATGAAGAGAAGGCTCTTAATCATCTTCAAAGATAATAAGGAGGGTAAAATGACTACAAACTACCTAGACATGAATTTTCAAAGTATTAGTAGAAATACTTCTTTTGTACGAGCAACAATCGGAGCTTTTTTATCTTCCTTAGATCTCAATATGGAAGAATTATATGATATCAAAATGGCAGTTTCCGAAGCTGTCACTAATGCTATTCTTCATGGCTACAAAAATGATCCTCACCAATTAGTTCAACTAACTTGCTCATATCAAGAATCTCAAACTCATTTTGATATTACTATAACAGTTACTGATACCGGAGCCGGAATAACTAATATTGATCAAGCACGTCAAGCCATGTTTACAACATCTGAAGATGCTGAACGTGCCGGTCTTGGCTTCACTGTTATGGAAACAATCATGGACGCAGTAGAAATTTCGTCAAAAGTAGATGTCGGTACAACAGTCACTCTACATATGACTGTTCAAAAGTAGAGACCATAAGAAGAACGGAGGTAGAAAATGGATACTCAAACAACCAATGAACAAATGGAAAAAACAAGGCTTCTCATCTTGAAAGCACAAGGTGGCGACATTAGTGCCAAAGAATTACTTGTTGAGCAAAACTTAGGACTTGTTTGGAGTCTTGTAAAACGTTTTACAAATCGTGGCTATGACTTAGACGATTTATTTCAAGTTGGTAGCATTGGGCTTTTAAAAAGCATTGAGAAGTTTGATCTAAAATATCCTGTTGCATTTTCTACTTATGCCGTACCAATGATTGTTGGAGAAATCAAACGTTTTCTAAGAGATGACGGTCTTATTAAAGTAAGTCGAAGCCTCAAGGATCTAGCATCTAAGGCTCGTAATGTAAAAGAAGATTTTCAAAGACAAGAAAATCGTGAGCCTACTCTCAAAGAAATCTCCGATATTCTAAATGTACCATGCGAAGAAATTGCAGTATCACTCGAGGCAAATATGGAGGTTGAATCTCTCAATGCTGTCGTAAATCCCAACAGCAGTGCTACTATTACTCTTGCCGAAAAAATAGATCAATCTCCCGATGAGCAAAAGAATATTTTTGAAAATATATATCTAAAAGAAATAATTAAAACGCTATCTAGTGTTGAACGACAAATTGTTAACTACAGATATTTTGAAGATTTAACACAATTAGAAATAGCAAATAGACTGGGAGTTTCTCAAGTCCAAATTTCTCGAATCGAAAAACGTGTTCTAGAAAAACTTCGCCAGTCTATCGGCAATAATTAATATTCTACTCCAATCATAGTGAGTCCCGATGCAGGTGCAGTTTTGCCTGCATTTTTTCTTTCTCGCATTTCCAAGATTTTTGCTAT
This sequence comes from Candidatus Epulonipiscium viviparus, assembly GCF_000171335.1. Classification (GTDB taxonomy): domain Bacteria; phylum Bacillota; class Clostridia; order Lachnospirales; family Cellulosilyticaceae; genus Epulonipiscioides; species Epulonipiscioides viviparus. The sequence goes on along the minus strand of NZ_ABEQ01000003.3, from coordinate 53,347 downwards.
AGGCATTCCTCTCCCTAGCCCCTTATCTATCAAAGTTCCTGCTATAATTCTCACCATATTATATAAAAATCCATCTCCTGTAACATCGATTTTTATAATCTCATCATCTCCCCTCGCCACCACAATATCAAAAATTGTACGCACCGTAGATGACCCCTTTTTTAGAACATTCGACTTTGCTGCACAAAAGGCTCTAAAATCGTGTGTTCCCACCAGCTCTRATGCAGCTACCTTCATTTCTTCAACATCCAATTTATGAGGAAAGTGATATACAAATTCTGCGACAAATGGACAGGACACTGTTGTATTCAAAATTTGATACCTATACATTTTACGCTTTCCAGAAAAAGTTGGATGAAATCCTTCTTCGGCATCTTCAATAGACTTTATTACAATATCAACTGGCAACTTATTGTTTAAAGCAAGCAACAACCCCGAGTTACCAATTTGCGTATCTATATTTGCTATACACACCTGAGCCAATGCATGAACGCCCGCATCAGTGCGACCGGCACCCACTATTCTCACTTGCTGTTGCGTAATTTTTTCGATTGCTAGCTCCAGCTCCGCTGATATAGTTTGAATGCCCGAGCCTACAACTTTGTCGCCCGCCTGCCTTGCAAATCCATTATAACGGGTGCCTTTGTAGGCCACAATAAATTTTTTATTCAATACACTCACCATTTTCATTTATATTTTATAGCAACCAGCAGAGTACTCCAAATATCAGTGTCGCCACAATCGCTATTCCATCAGATCTTTGATATCTCAGAGGATTTAGCTTTGTTCTGCCCGCTCCTCCATGGTAGCAACGAGCCTCCATCGCCATCGCTAGCTCATCTGCTCTCGTAAATGCAGAAATAAATAATGGCACCAATATCGGAATATATGCTTTCGCTCTTTTTATAATATTTCCTTTGTCAAACTCTGCCCCCCTTGCTGTTTGCGCTTTCATTATCTTGTCTGTTTCTTCTAGCAAAATTGGAATAAATCTTAATGCAATACTCATCATCATAGCAATTTCATGGGCTGGTACACCAATTTTTTTAAACGGACTCAACAAGCTCTCTATTCCATCTGTTAATCTAATTGGCGATGTCGTTAATGTTAATACTGATGAACCAACTACCAACAATATTAATCGAAGACCCATTTGTATCGCCATCAAAATTCCTTCTTTATATATTTTTACAAAGCCCCACTGAAATAACAGCGTTTCGCCTCCAACAAAAAACACATTCAAAATTACCGAAAACATCAAAAAGATCATAATTCCTTTTAAACCTTTAAGCAAATATTTCATTGGCACATTACTAGCTTTAACAGTTAAAAACAATCCCACCAGTATAAATCCATACCCCCAAAAGGTATCCACCATAAATACTGCCGCAATATAGATAAATACCATTATAATTTTTGTTCGAGGGTCAAGTGAATGGATTGCTGATTGCACTGGATAAAATTGTCCTATTGTGATATCACGAACCATTGTTACGCCTCCTACTATATATTTTTTTCTTATGCACATTATAACAAAAAAAAGCACAAATTGTATACAAGTAAATTTTGACTTGTTTTACTTGGTAAAATATGTTATTATCTAATTTGTACAAAAATTTTTAATTTGGAGGTAAGTCATGATAAAAGTCACTAAGCAATTTGATTTTGTAGTTATTGGCGGAGGTATTTCTGGATTATGTATGGCCATATCTGCTGCACGAAACGGAGTTAACACTGCCTTAGTTCAAAACAGATCTATGCTAGGAGGAAACGCAAGTAGCGAAATGCGCGTGCATGTAAACGGTGCCGAGCGTGGCGGAAACTTTAGAAATGCTCTCGAATCCGGAATCATCATGGAAATTTTAATGGCAAATAAAAATGTAAATCCAGAAAGCTCATATCATATCTGGGATACTGTACTTTGGGAAAAAGCTAAGTTTCAAGAAAATCTCGAATTATTTTTAAATACCAATGCATTTGATCTTGTAGTCGAAGATAATAAAATTACTAAAGTAATTGCAGTACAAAATACTACCGAAATCGAATTTACATTTGAAGCAAAATACTTTGCCGATACAACTGGTGATGGCACAATTTCTGCAATGGCAGGTGCGGACTTTACCATTGGCCACGAAGCTCGCTCAACATACAACGAGTCTCTTGCACCAGAAGAAGCAAACAACCATGTTATGGGTAGCTCTTGCCTATTCTCTATGAAAGATGCCGGCGTTAAAAGTCCTTTCAAACGTCCTGAATGGGCATATGAATATACACGCGAAATGCTTGGCAAACGTGGCATTCCAGAGCTTACTCATGGATACTGGTGGATAGAACTTGACGGTGAAATTTCTGAAACAGAAGATATTAAGACTGAACTTATGAAATATTTGTACGGTGTATTTGATTATATAAAAAATAGTGACCATTTTCCTAAGGAGCAAACAGAAAATCTTGTAATAGATTGGATTAGCTCCATTGCAGGTAAGCGCGAATCTAGAAGAGTTTATGGCGATTATGTGTTAAACCAAAATGATATCGATAAGTCTGTAAGATTTGCAGATGCGGTAGCATATGGCGGATGGACAATGGACGACCACTCTGTTGGGGGCATCAAATCTATTAACCCTCAGGAGCGCGGAACTATCTGGCATCCTATCAAAGATATTTATACAATTCCTTACCGTTCCATCTATAGCAGAAATATCAATAACCTATATATCGGCGGTCGATGCTTTAGTGCTTCTCATATGGCCCTTAGCTCTGCTCGTGTTATGGCAACCGGAGCCACTATGGGTCAAGCTGCTGGAGTTGCAGTTGCTATTGCGCTTCGCGAAAATATTTCTCCAAGAGAAGTCGGTCAAAAATATATCGATGAGCTACAACAAAGGCTTATTCGCGACGACTGCTATATTCCTGGCATTCCAGCAAGAGACGACTACGACCTTGTCAAAAAAGACCAGGTAACAATCACAGCATCTTCTAGTATACCAGGCGGCGAAGCTACAAATATCAATGGCGACTATGCTAGACGAGTTGACGACGTTCAAAACTGCTGGATCTCGGCTGAAACGATTAGCGATGAGTGGATCAATATTGATTTTGGCAAATCCATCTCTGCAAGAGAAGTTGTCTTGCGATTCGATCCTAACTTTAGCTGCACACTAATTCCAACTCAATCTTATAGAACCAGAGCAAGGCAACCAATTCACATGCCTCTAGTTTTAGTAAAAGATTATGTTTTGCTTTGCGAAAAAGATGGCAACGTTGTAAAAGAAATCGTAGTTAACGACAACTTTCAACGCCTCAACAAACTTGATGTCAGTGGCATTGATTTTGACAACCTAAAAGTAGTTGTTAAGTCAACTTATGGCGACAAGCATGCAAGAATTTTTGATATAAGAGTTTATGCATAATCYGCAAAAAGGTATTATTTTCCTTTTTTATGCAAAACAACCATAAACAATTCGTTAATTCCAAGAATCATTTATAGTTAATTCTGAAATGAGTATATTTTAATGGCATACGAAACCGCAAAAATTATCTGCCGTGAAAAAAATATTCCTACTACAGAGTAATATATACGNTAGTAATATANACGGGNCCTTTGCTTATACATAGGTCCTTTTTACATAAAATATGCTTATCTAGCAGTTTTTTTTACAATTTTAATCATATGTTATTTCATACATACATACATATACTTTATTATTCCTTTCTGCTTTCGCCATAACGTACATGTTTATATTTAATCTTAAAGGAGAATGTTCATGACAAATCAAACTATCAAACTTTCACAAGTTTATGAAACTGCTAACTACTATTATTCTACTTCTGATTTTTATTGTGCTGAAGCCATCATCAAAACCGTTCGAGATACGTTCGAAATCGACATATCAGACCAAATTATTACACTAGCAACGGGATCTTCTAAAGGTATTAGCCATGCCGGATGCACATGTATTGCAATATCTGGTATAGTTATGGCTCTCGGAATGGTCTTTGACCGCACTGACACAATGGATGCTGATGTTTCTTATACACTAGACTTAGCTCAAAAATTACATGATCGCTTCTGTTCACACCACCCACTTCCTTGCCATCATATATCAATACGCGATCTAGATCCTAATCTCAACACTCATACTCAACAATGCATTCACTTTACCTGCGAGATAGCATGTGAAATTACACGGATTATTTGCCGTGATAAAAATATTTCTATCATCGATAACATCAATTAAGATTAATTTATCTAAATTACCTAATTTTGGAATTTAATTTTTACATAGATATACACTACTATAAATAGTACCCCTATAAACAACAGACTAGTTAGATTCGAATTTAATGTTTGCCCAAATGTCCATCCAAACAACGAACTTATCGTATTTAACATCAAATTCAGCGTATACAATGGTAGTGTATACAGACATGTTTTCTCAATAATTTTTCTTTCCTTCTCTGTTCCACCCTTCAAAATCATCACAAACATGAATATAGCAGGTGACATCGCTAGTAGTAGCATTAATAATAATGGGGTCATTCCAATCAATTCTGACATATCAACCTCCAATACATTTTTATATTTAGCTTATCCAAATCTCTAAAATTTATTAGCCCACAAAATTTATTAGCATTTAATCTATTTAATTTATGTCTATTATGTTACAATAAGATTTGTTTTTACAGAGTACTGCAATATATTTTAAAAATCAGAAGGAGATTATTATGGAAAAGTTAAAGAAACCACTTATGATTTATGTCACTATCGTTGCGTTAAGCGCTTTGGCTCTTGGGTTCAGTGACCAAATATTTTCTAACTACTACAAAGATGCCTATAACGCCACCGCTGAGATGCGAGGATTTATCGAATTTCCGCGGGAGCTTCCTGGTGTATTGTGCATCGTACTTATTGCTGCATTGTCCTTTATAGGAGATATCCGAATGGCCATCGTTGCCCATATCCTAAGCTTTATAGGCATTATAGCTCTGGCATTCCTTACCCCCGACTTTAACGTTATGCTTATCTTTTTATTTATCAACTCTGTCGGAATGCACATGTTTTTTCCATTGGTTGACGGCATCGGTATGAGCCTAATTGATGATAGCAATGTGGGAAAAAAAATGGGGCAGTTTAAAGGTGTCAACACTGCTTTTGTATTTTTGGCCAGCCTAACTGTGTTTTTGGGCTTTCGATACGACATCTTTTCGTTCACCACTCCTATCAAATTAATTTTTCTTCTTAGCGGAATATTGTGTTTTATAATTATTCTTTTATTTGTCGCTCTAAACAAAATGGTACATACTCCAGTTAAAAAACGTGAATTAAAAATTAAATTTAAGAAAGAATATAAGTATTACTATACACTTGCTATTATGAATGGTGTACAAAAGCAAATCGTAATTGTATACGGTCCCTGGGTTCTTATCGAAATTCTGGGCCAACAAACCGATTCTGTAGCCTTAATCGGAATGTTTGGCGCCTTAATTGGCATTTTCTTTATCCCTCTTCTTGGCAAATGGATCGATAAATATGGTGTTCGCAAAATGCTCTTCTTGGACGCACTCTCTTTTATTGCAATATATTTAATATACGGTTTACTCAGCGGTGGTTTTGTCTCCGGTACCATTCCACAAACAGGATTTTTTATTGGTCTCGCCATCGCTATTCTAGTTTTAGATAAAGTTTCCATGCAAATGGCCATCATCCGCACCGTTTATCTCAAGAGTATCGCTCTCGACAGTGCCGATATCACTCCCACAATTTCTCTCGGTATTAGCATGGACCATATCGTAACTATCATTTGCGCTGCCGCAAGCGGTATTATCTGGGAACAATACGGCCCTCAATATATCTTCTATCTTGCTGCAGCCTTCTCATTCATTAATCTCTATGTCGCATTCAAAGTACGAGACAATATCGCCGATACAGAGTCGCTAAGTGCATAGCCAGAAAGGGTGAATCACCAAGATGTTAACCTCCGTTGCTTATATTTTTTTATTTGGATTACTAGGCTCCGTCGCATCAAAATTTTTGAAGATTCCTTCACTTGTTGGAATGTTGTTTGCTGGCATTTTGATCGGCCCCTACGCATTAAATTTGCTAGACCCCTCGATGCTCTCAATTTCTGCCGACCTCAGAACTTTTGCTCTAATTATCATCTTAATCAAAGCCGGGCTATCTCTCAAAATTTCCGATATCAAACAAGTGGGGCGACCAGCTTTATTTATGTCGTTTGTCCCTGCCACATTTGAAATTATATCATATGTCATCTTTGCAACACTCATTTTGGACCTCAGTTTGTTAGAAGGAGCGCTTCTCGGTGCGGTACTTGCTGCAGTTTCTCCTGCAGTTGTTGTTCCGCGAATGACTGCACTAATCGAAGAAGGATACGGCGATCGCACCAAAATTCCCCAGCTCATTACAGCCAGCTCGTCTTGCGATGATATTTTTGTAATCGTTTTATTCTCATCTTTTTTGGGTGCACTAGAAACTGGTGCCGCTCTCAGCTTTACATCATTGATCGATGTACCCATTTCTATTGTATTGGGCATAGTTGTTGGAGCAACATTCGGGTTCATCCTAGCGTTAATCTTCAAAAAATTTAGCATTCGCAACACAATCAAAATTATCGTCATCATCAGCTGCTCCTTCTTACTCCTCCAAATCGAAAATACTTTTGAGAATGTTGTACAAATTTCTGGATTAATCGGTGTCATGAGCCTCAGCATTGTTCTCAAAAATCGCCTCAAAGACGAGACCGCTCTCAATCTCAGTAAAATRGTTTCCAAGCTATGGGTTGCCTTTGAGCTCTTGCTTTTCGTATTGGTTGGCGCAACAGTCAACATAGAATATACCATCCAAGCGGGTTTTGGTGCTCTAATTTTAATCGCTATCGGCTTAGTATTTCGCAGCTGCGGCGTATTCGTTGCACTTCTGGGCACCAAATTAACCAAAAAAGAGAAGCTCTATTGTGCAGCAAGCTACATTCCAAAAGCAACAGTTCAGGCGGCCATCGGGGGCGTTGCCTTAGCGGCGGGGCTTAGTTGCGGAGAAGTGGTCCTATCGGTTAGTGTCATCGCGATCATAATTACGGCTCCGCTCGGTGCCATCCTAATCGACAAACTCAAAAACTGGATAGCATAAATCTCGGCTATCGTTGCGTCGGCAAAATTAATCACGAAAGGAAGTCTAATAATGGAAACAATTTATTTCGCTGGCGGTTGCTTATGGGGTGTTCAAGCATTCATCAAAACATTGCCCGGAGTCATAACTACCGAAGCGGGTCGAGCCAATGGCACTGCTAATACGCTCGATGCCGCATATGATGGATATGCCGAATGYGTCAAAACCACCTTTGATCCCCGTATTGTTGATCTGCCTCAATTAATGAGCTACTTTTTTGAAATCATAGATCCATATAGCCTAAATAAGCAAGGCATAGATGTCGGTCCTAAATATAGAACTGGCGTATATAGCGTCGATGCGCAACACCTGGCTGYCGCAAAAACATTTATCGCAAACAGAAGCGATGCCTCACAAATTGCTGTTGAAGTATTGCCMTTAACCAACTATATCGCCAGCGCCACCGAGCATCAGGACAGACTCGACCATTATCCCAATGATTATTGCCACATACCTTCAGCATTGTTATCTAAGTATAAATAGTTCGGTTGATGCCCAGCTTTATTYAACTGCAMGGTTGACAAGTCAAAACTTAATTAATATAATTAAATCTGTAATTATTCTTTATTATCAGAAAGGACGATATTTTGGAACTCAGACGATATGAAGTATTTGACTTAACGTTTATTGCCAGTTTTGATCTAGATCCATTTTGCGAACTCAATTTCTATGCAGAAGTCTATCAAGAGAACGCTCTTTGTAAAAAGGTTCACGGATTCTATAACGGCAATAACGAATTTATAGTTCGATTAAGCTTTGACACAACTGGGCATTACCATTACAAGACTTTTTCTAATATTACAGAACTTGCAAACAAAGAAGATGCAATTATAGTTCATGACAATGCAACATTAAAGGGTCCTATATGCCTATCTTCARCAACAAAAAATCGTTTATTCTATCAAGATGGTTCATCCTACAATTTACTTGCGTTCGAATGCGACTGGCTTTTTACAGTTGGTTACAACGAAGAGGGCCACAAACCCGAGCGTCTTATCCAGTACTTTGCCGATAACAACATCAACCAGGTCATCATGAACGTTTACGCCAATGATTTACGCTGGGGTGGCGAAGGCTGGGAAAGCGGCGATGGCATAAAAGCTGAGCACAAGCAGGGTGCGCGTGAAGATATCTTTCCATTCCTAGGCAGTAATAGTAATCCAGATTTTTCTGCCATCAATGTTGATTTCTTTAAGCATCTAGATAGAATTATTCACCTGCTCAATAACCACAATATTGTTTCGCATYTAATGATTTATGTATGGAATAAAAAGGTAAATTGGCCAGATGCCTATACCGATTCTGACAATATGTATTTTGATTATGTTATTAAGCGATACCAGGCTTTTCCAAATATTCTATGGGACGTTAGCAAAGAAGCTCTCAGCTACGGCAGATGCGATTCCAATTATCTACTCGACAGAATCTTGCGCCTCAAACAACTCGATTCATATAGCAGGCTCCTTACTGTCCACGACTTTGGCTTCTGCAACAAATACAGCGACCTACTAGATATTATTTCAGTACAGAATTGGAAAACCGACATCAACTTCGTAACTAATAATATTACCAATAAATATAAACACAAGCCAGTACTCAATCTTGAACACGGCGGCTACGAAAGAGGTCCTTATAGCATTTTCGATGGCAATTACAACGACCCAAAAGTTTGCCTCCGCCGAAACTATGARATCATGTTTGCCGGTGCGTATAGCGCATATTATTGGCAGCCGCTTTCTTGGAGCGTTACACTTATGCCTTGGGAAAGTGAYCCCGAACCTCATTTTGATTACTATAAACATCTTGGCGACTTTTTTAAAAAATATGATTACGCTGAGTTTACAAAAAAAGAGGGATTTCCTTTCCATATCAACGGAGGTTTCTCATTAATGAACAACACCAACGATACGCTGCTTACGTATCTTCCAAAGGAGCACTGCGCTCTCGGCATCAACACCGTCCGACACAGCAACTCTGGCAACTATTGCTTCTTTAATACTATTACCGGTCAATATAGCGAACAGCAACGCATCGAATTTGTCAAGTTTAATAGATTTTTTAACCCATTCGATGAAGATTGTATTTTGATTTTAAAATTTGATTTAAAGGAGAGTATATAATGGAAAAGAAAATGAGCACCGCAACCAAGCGCGCAATCGAAGGCAAATACTTTGAAGGGGGAAATGATTGGTTCACTTATTTTAGATATCGTCCTCTCAAAGGAGATTTGGCACCAGAACAAGGAGTTGTCCGCCGCGATCCTTCTAGTGTAATTTTAGTAGACGGGACATATTACGTATACTATACAAAATCGACTGGCGAATGGTTTGGTGCGGATATAAATAAGCCAGAACAAAAGTCGTTTCCTTGGGACTATGCCGAAGTATGGTATTCGACTAGCAAAGATGGAATTACCTGGAAAGAAGAGGGTGTTGCAGCTGGCTTGGGAGCACCGGGTTCATACGACGAGCGAAGCGTATTTACTCCAGAAATCTTGGCGCACGAAGGCAAATATTACCTCACCTACCAATGCGCAACATCTCCTCATCTTCACAGAACCCGTCACTGTATCGGAATGAGTATTGCAGACAATCCAAACGGTCCATTTATCAAATTGGCAGAACCAATTTTACGACCATCAGACGGCGGAGAATGGTATGGCGATGATGACAACCGCTTTAGAGTTCTCAAAAAAGGTGATTTCGACAGTTGCCAAGTACACGATCCATCGCTCCATTACTACAAAGGTAAATTTTATCTATACTACAAAGGCGAAACCATGGGCGAAGAAATTTTTCGAGGTGGACGCGAAATCAAGTGGGGCGTTGCCATTGCGGACAAAATCGAAGGGCCATATGTAAAAAGCGAATATAATCCAATTTCCAACAGTGGGCACGAGCCTTGCTTATGGGAATACGATGGTGGAATGGCGGCATTGGTGACCTCCGACGGAATGGAGAAAAATACTATTCAATACGCCAAAGACGGAATCAACTTTGAAATCATGAGCTCTGTCTCCAGATGGGAAGGTGTTCCACATGCTGCGGGGCCATTCAGATCCGATCCTGCTACTCACAAAAAGCCTCTCGACGGACTTAGCTGGGGAATTTGCATGACACCTGCAGGACTTAAATACGATCATCTGCTTAGATTTGATCTAAATAGAGCTGGCATCGAGCACACCAATGCAAGCCATGCCGAAATGAAAGAAATTCTCAAAAATCAATAGTTATCTGGGCTGAATTTATCCTCAGCCCTTATTTATTACACAACAGTTGCCGCAATGACATTCTTAAAATGGTTTAACGCATACGCATGTCCCGCAGCATCAAAGCTYGCCACCCCATCTTTATGCACCACAATCTTGTATCCCAAATTATACGCATCTACTGCAGTATGCAACACRCAAATATCAGTACATACTCCTACCAAATGCACCTCATCCACATCGCGCTCCTTCAATTTCAAATCCAATGGCGTTCCACAAAATGCAGAATATCTATTCTTGTCAATTTTCACATAATTTTTGGTTGTATCAATTACAGCGTCAACAGCCCCATACAATGCGCGGCCCTTTTCATCATAACAATGTAGCGGAAACATATTTCGCTCCTTATTATACGCATCCGACTCATCATGATTATCTGATGCCACTACCACAAAGTCGCCGTTCTGCTGAAACTCTTTCACTAACTCCACAATTTTTTGCTCCAAAGCTTGCCCTGGCTTTCCGCAAGTTAATTTCCCATCATCTGCAACAAAATCGTATATATAATCTATTATTATTAATGCCTTCTTCATTTTTTACCTCCAAAATATTGATTTGATAGCCATTTTTATTTTATGTACATCCACACAAAATAATACTATCTTTATATATGTAATGACCCAAATATCTACTATCGCGATGCATAAAATTCCAATATTTGCTTATTATAAGAAAATAGAAAATACTAAAGAGGTGATTATTTTGAACACTAGGTTTCTTGCCCCACTTATATTAATTACATTTCTAAGCGCTCTTCCTACTCCTGCAGAAATAACTCCACCCCCCTCATTTACGCTCGACTCAGAGCCCACAGAAAATTTCATCGTCTGTATCGACCCCGGACACCAGCAACGAGGAGATTTCCACGACGAACCCATCGCTCCAGGTTCAGCAATTCAAAAGGCTCGTGTTTCTGCTGGCACTTCAGGCATTGGCACGAAGAAAGCAGAGCACACAGTAAACTTAGAAGCATCGTTGATCTTACGAGATATGCTACAAGAAGAAGGCTTTACCGTAATCATGACCCGCGAGGTTGCAGATGTGAACATTAGTAATTCAGAACGAGCATTAATTTCTAACCAGGCAAACGCAGATCTTACCATCAAAATACATTGCGATAGTATAGCAAACGACTCCAAAACTGGAGCAACAATCCTCACCCCCAGCGATGCCAGTAGCTATACCCAAGCCATCTATCCCGAGAGCCAGCAATTTGCCGAGTGCCTGCAAAGCGCACTATCTGCCAACGGCATTAAAGTAAATGGGATCATAAAGCGCAACGATATGACCGGGTTTAACTGGTCTACAGTTCCAGTAATTATTTTGGAAATGGGCTTTATGAGCAACTGGACCGAAGATCAATTACTTTCTACCCCAGAGTATCAGAAAAAGCTAATGGCCGCTGTTGTTACTGCCATCAAAACATATCATAATCAGCATCAAAATACATTGTAATAGTACACGACTCCAAAACCGGAGCAACAACCTTAACCCCCTGCAGATTAATTTATTGTTGCACCGGTTTTTTATGAGCAAAAGCTAATGGACGCTGTTGTTACTGCCATCAAAATATATCATAATCAGCGATCCACCATAAATTATCGACAATATAATTTCATATTTTTACCATTTTTCTATATTAATTTCTTGTTGTTTCATATATCTATATATTACTAAATATGATATACTGGATAATATATTTTATAGAAAAGAGGACTTTTTATGTTCAAAAAATTTTTACCACTTGCTATATGCGCATTCGCTTTTACAGGATGCACTCAAACCGAATTAACCGAATTAGCCGACTTTCAATCAGCAATCAAGCCAACTGATTCAATCAATTATAACGCAACCGGAACAATCGAAATTTTTTTAGGCTCCGATATTCCTCTATCAATCAATATCCTTCAAGAAGGATCTGTTAACCAATTAACTGCAGATAGCGAGATATTCACCGATATTACCTTGGATCTCGACCAATACTACGAAGCGCAACTCTCACGCCTAGAGAAATCTCTCGTTTCGGCAAAATCCGATACCGCAGCTATAGAATCTGAAATTAAAAGTTTGAAAGAAGAAAAAGCCGCTAATGCCGAACTTTTTAACAACCTAACTCAGAGCTACATAATGTACACAATCGATAACGTTAATTATTACAGTACTAATTTTTTTAGTAATTTTCTTTCTTTAACAGATGATTCCTTTGTCTTCGACGACGATTCMTTCGCTGCTGACTTCGTTTCTCTACCACTGCCCGATTTAACCGCGGACCAAGCAGCGCTTTCGGCTCTTCAGATAGCCGATATAAACGCACTAATATTAGATGGTATATCACTTGATGATTCGCTCACAATACATGAAAATTCTCTTAGCTTCAGTCTTGATCAAAGCCAAACCATCGATTTTGTTTTTCAATTATTAGACAACATCTTCAACAATATTGATTCACTTACCGCGATGGCTGAGTCTGATTTCATTCCAGTCGACTTTGAATCTATAAAAGAAGAATACGAATCAGCCAAATCTAGCTATCTCGCTATACTCTCTTTCCTACTGGATGCTTCTATGAATTATGAATATGCAGTCGCCGATGATGTTCACACCAGCACATTTGATTTCACTTCTATAATCAACGGCTTTAACATGGGCCTAAAATTAAACTTTACCTGCGACACAACTCTTATAGATTCTTTTGAAATTGATTTTGATTTGCCTTCAATGACTATAGATGATTTTAAAAACGCAATCGAAGCTTCTCCAGATTTTTAATCTGTATTCCAAAAACTGTCGTGCTCCTTTGTGAGATATCCGCGGCAGTTTTTTTATTTTGTGAAAATTTAGTTGCTAGTTTTATTACAAAAACTTACTTATTTTTGCAAATTTTAAATATTTCTTTTGCAAAATACTAGATTTTTAGATAAGTATATGCTATTATAATTTTAAAAGGAGGCTTAGATGAAGTGGAAGTAATTTGTATAATACTACTAGCAATCTTGCTACTTATAACCAATGTAGGACAATTTTTTATTAACAAAAGACAGTTAATGACACTAGAAAAAAAACTCACTCAAAAGGCGGCACAAATAGAAGAATGTAAAACCACACAGACTGATACAATCTACGCTATAACCGAAAAATACGGTCGTTCTATGATTACTGTTTTAGACAAGGATCTAAAAATTAAACAAATTTCGACAAGGCTGATAAATTTTTTAGGCTATACCCAAGACGATATTCGTCCTAATTTTCTGGAGTCTATTATTGTTCCCGAAGACTATTCATTGCGCCAGCAATATTTGAAAAATATGGTAACTTCTGATAGCACCTCCTTTATTTTAGTCAATCGAATGAAAACTAAAAATGGGGATATTAAATATATTGAATGCTATTACGTATACAATCCCGATCAATTCAATGACGATATCTATATTTCATCTATAGACGTTACAGAGCGCGCGAAAAAAGAAATGGATCTACAAAATTCTTATGATCTAGACGAGCTTTTGCTTAATTCTATAGAAACTAAAGTGGCAGCTGTAGATAAAGACGGCAAAGTAATAGCGCTCAACCGGGCCATGCAAATGTCATTAAAAAATAAGCAAGAATATCATCCTGATTTAGAAGATATATGTCTACGAGATATAAAGATTATTAATAATATGTGGCGAGTTCTTACCCAGAATGAAAAAAATCTTTTGTTCAAACATAAAACAAAATTTCTAAGTGATGAGTCCTGGAATTTAATCAGTATACAAGGCTCTTTTTCTTCAATTGGAGCAATTATTGCATATACCGATATCACAGAATCTGAGCGACTCGATATGTCCATTAGAAAAAATGAGCAAATGTACCACGCAGTTTTAGAAAGGCTACCAATTGGCGTTGTTGCAACTAATCCTAAAGAAGGAATCACCTTCTATAACGAGGAGTTTGCCAGACTACTAAAGCTTTCTTCACAAACTGATCTTCTTGGTAAAAATCTCCTAAGCTACATAAGACAAGATAAAAAACGAAAATTTATAGATACATTTTTTAGTTTATCACCTGAAAAATTTAAAAGTATCACACAAACTATGTTAGATAAAGAGGGAACTGAAATAGAAGTAAAAATTGATATGACCAAAGCCATTCTCGACAATAAATTAACAGATATTTTTTCTATTCGAGATATTCGAGACGAATTAAATATCAAAAAATTTAAAGAACGCTTAGATCAAAAAGAAAAACAAATAGAAACCGCAAAATATCAAACCGAGTATTTTGCCAATATATCTCACGACTTGCGTGCACCGATCAATGTCATTTCTAGCGCCGCACAGCTTATGTCTTTACGAGATGTTCAACGCGATTTTGATAATGGCACCATCGATAAATATAGCGAAATTATTAAACAAAATTGTACTAGACTTTTAAAGCTTGTTAACAACGTAATCGATATGAACAAAATAGAATCTGGATTTTATATCATGCATATCTCAAAAGTTAATATAGTAAATTTGGTCGAGGAGCTTACTCTTTCTATTAGAAGCTATACTGAAGCCAAAAATATAGAACTAATTTTTGATACGGAGATTGAGGAATGTATTGTGGAAATTGATATTGACAGTATGGAACGTATAATTTTAAACCTACTATCCAATGCGGTAAAATTTACACCTAATGGAGGCAAAATTGATGTTAGAATATACCAGGATTTTCCAAATGTAATCATTAGTGTTAAAGATACTGGCAGGGGCATAGAAGCCGATAAGTTAGATATAATATTCGAACGATTTAAACAAGCAAGAACAAAAAAAGACAAAAAAGAACAGGGCAGTGGCATAGGCTTGTCTTTGGTTAAATCATTGGTCGAACTTCAAGGAGGTTTGGTCGATGTAACAAGTGTCGTCGGAGAAGGTTCTGAGTTTAAAGTTATATTACAAAGTGTCAGCGAAGAGGTTGATGATTTTTATAAGGATATTACAACAAATAACGAAAGATTAAATCTGGAATTTTCAGAAGTTTAAAAAACGGGGGATAAACATGGATAATTTAATTTGCGATTTGGAAGAGCAGAAAGAAGATGTCGAGGAAATCATCTTTAAGATTTATGAGCGAAAAGGCACTAACTTTGAAGATTACAAAAAGAGTACCATAGTCAGACGCATCAAAAAACGAATGAAAATGCTAGAGCTTAATCATATGCACGAATATATCGATTATATAAATCGATTTGATGACGAAATAGATACATTACACAACGAGATATTTATTGGAGTTACTGGCTTTTTTCGAGATCCAGACGCTTTTGCTTCATTATATAATGCATTAGATCAAATATATCAAGAAAAAGAACTCGACGAAACCATTCGTGTTTGGAGCGCGGGGTGTTCTACCGGCGAGGAAGCTTATTCTATCGCCATTCTAATTGTAGAATATTTGGAGGAAAAAAACTTACCTATCAACATCAAAATCTTCGCTACTGATATAAACGATATAGCTCTCTCAAAAGCACAAAACGGTATATATACAGAAGACCAACTTGTTGACGTTAACCCAGTTCGACTCAACAAATACTTTGACAAAAAAGGGCAAAATTACCAAGTTAAAAAATATATCAGAAGCTTAATCATCTTCGCTAAGCATAATATAATTTCCGAAGCTCCTTTTTCAAAGTTAGATTTAATTAGTTGCAGGAATGTGCTTATATATTTAGAAAATATCATTCAGCAGAAGGTTTTTGCAGCCTTTGGCTTCTCTCTAAAAGAAAACGGATACCTATTTTTGGGAACCAGCGAAAGCCTCGGTGAAATGGGAAAATATTTTGAAGCCGTAAACTTTAAACAAAAGATTTTTCGACGTCTTAAAATTACAGAAGCTGTCCCTACCTCCACATATTCGACTCCGTTTGAGCATCTTATTAGCCACAAACTTGCCGAAAAAAGTGTAGATAGAGCCATTGGCAAAATTATCGAACTCCTCCAGCAAGAATATATTCCCAAAGGAGTTATCATCAACGAGTCCTACGAACTTATTCATTCTTTTGGTGATGTAAATGATTTTATAAAAATTCCAACCAATCGAATCAGCCTCAATATTTTAAAAATGATTCGCAAAGATCTTGCTGTTCTCATTGGTGCTGCTGTCACAAACTTATTCGTATCTGGCCGATCATTCAGATACGAGAATATCACTCAATCTAACAAAGAGGACGAAATCAATCTTCTCGTAAGTGCATATGTAGACGAGCTATCTAACAATCGCTATGGCATATTGCTCTTTGAAGAAAATAAAAAAGTTACTCATATTTTAGAAACCAAACAATTTAAAGCAGAAGACGATGCAAAAGATACCATAAACTATCTAGAAGAAGAGCTGCGACTTACCAAAGAAAATATGCAAACGCTTATAGAAGAGCTCCGAGCTTCAAACGAAGAGTTGCAGTCCATGAACGAGGAGCTAGTATTATCCAACGAAGAACTTCAACATGTTAACGAAGAATTGCAGTCTGCAACAGAAGAATTGTGCGTTATCGAACGCAATAATCACAAATAAACTACAATTCATTGCTGGCGTTGTTGCGATTAGTACTCCGCAACAGCACCTAACCCAAATTAGCTGTTAGCCACTGTATTTTCAAAATTTAACGAAAGCGTCTGATCAGGCATTGTTAATATATAACCCAAACTTCTTCTAGCATCTTGATGGTTTTGATCTGCTGCTTTTTTTAGCCATTCTTTTGCTTTATCAATATTTTTTGAAACACCTTCTCCGTTTGCGTAACAAACCCCTATCCCATACTGACCCTGTGGATCGCCTTGCTCCGCGGACTTTATATACCACCACGCAGCTCTTCTCAGATCTTTTTCTACACCACTTCCTGTTTTATAACACAATGCAATTAGCCACTGTCCGGTCGAATCAAGTTGATCTGCTGCTTTTTTATACCATGAAAACGCTACCGCTAGGTCTTTTTTAACGCCCTTCTCCATCACATAACACATACCTAGCTCGCATTGCGCTTTTGCATAACCTTTCTTTGCCGCTTTCTCATACCACTCGAACGCTTTGTTCTGAATTTTTACAACGCCCTTGCCTCTTTCAAAACAGCTACCCAATCTATATTGCGCTTCTGCAAATCCCTTCTCTGCTGCCTTTTTGTACCACTCTACTGCCTTTCCCAATTCTATATGAACTCCTAAGCCCTCTTCGTAGCATACTCCTATTGCACATTGCGCCTTTAGATTTCCTTGTTGCGCCGACTTTTGATATAGTTCAAATGCCATTTCATCGTTTTTTTCTACTCCCTCTCCTGTTGAATAAAATCTCGCCAATTTATATTGTGCCTCCAAATGTCCTTGCTCTGCTGATTCCTTATACCATTCTACTGCTTTTTCTAAATTTTTTGCTGTACCCTCTCCGTTATAATAACTATTTGCCAATTCATACTGCGCTCTCACATGCCCCTGATCGGCCGCCTTCTTATACCACCAGATCGCTTTATGTAATTCTTTTGAAACACCATGTCCATTTGCATAGCATGACCCTAAATTAAATTGCGCCGCATCATATCCTTGCTGGGCAGATCTATTAATTAATTCTATTGCTTTCTTTATATCCTTAGAAACATGGTATCCGCCATAATAAAATATTCCTAGCCAATATTCTCCATATTGATTATTATTTTCGGCGGATCTTTTAAACCACTCAAATGCTCTTCCTAAATTTTTTGTTACACCTTTACCATTTAAGTAATAAATCCCTATTTCATACTGCGAATTAGAGTGCTCTTGTTCTGCAGCTTTTTTAAACCAAGCCATAGATTTTACATAATCTTTTCTTATTCCGTCTCCACTTCCATAATATTTCCCCAATTCATATTGCGCTTGTGCATCTCCATGTTCTGCCGCTTTCTTATATTCTTCTATTTCCATTTCTCTACCCTCCATGATTAATTTGATAAAATTTTAACAGTACTTTTAAAATAATATATTCTTTTTTTCAATATTTATTAATTAATTCTACATTTTTTTAATAATTTCAATATAAAAGCACCTCTAAGG
This sequence comes from Candidatus Epulonipiscium viviparus, assembly GCF_000171335.1. Taxonomy (GTDB): domain Bacteria; phylum Bacillota; class Clostridia; order Lachnospirales; family Cellulosilyticaceae; genus Epulonipiscioides; species Epulonipiscioides viviparus. The sequence goes on along the minus strand of NZ_ABEQ01000003.3, from coordinate 34,851 downwards.
TGCTACTAATTATTGTTCTATCAGCCTAGCTCTACTGCTTTTTTTAAACCACTTGGCAGCCAATTCCATATTTTTCTCTGTGCCAAATCCATTCGCATAGCAGGCTCCCACGCTGGCTTGCGCTTTAATATTCCCCTGCTCTGCAGCTTTCTTATACCATTCAAATGCCTTTACCAAGTCTACTTCTATCCCCTTTCCCAATTCATAGCAGTTGCCTAAACTATATTGCGCACGTGCATTTCCTAATTTTGCTGACTTTTTATACCATTCTACTGCTTTAGTTGCGTTTTTCTCTATGCCATTACCAAAATAATAGCACGTTCCCAAGTTACACATCGCAATATAATCTCCGCGTTCTGCTGCCTTCTTAAAATATTTATATGCTTTAACCATATTTTTTTCTACAACTTCTCCTGTATAATACCAACTTCCTAGTTTACACAAAGCTTCTATATGCCCTTGTTCTGCTGCTTGCAAATACCATTTTTCTGCAACAGACAAATCTTTTTCCACTCCCAGTCCCTTTTCATAGCAAACTCCCAAATTACACTGCGTTACTGGGTCTCCAGCTGCAACAGCTTTCATATACCACTCTACTGCTTTAGTGTAGTTTTTTGCTACTCCTGCTCCCGTTGAGTAACACACTCCCACATTACATTGCGCCTTACAATGCCCCTGATCGGCCGCTCTTTTATACCACCTAAAGGCTTTATATAGACTTTTGCTCATTCCCGTTCCATTCACATTGCATATACCCAAGTTATACTGCGCCTCCGCATAGTTTTGCTTGGCTGATTTTTTAAACCACTTTACGGCTTCTGTTATATCTTTTTGTGTCCCCTCTCCTTTTGCATAACATAGTCCTAAATGAAATTGCGCAGCCGCATCGCCTTCATGTGCCGCTCTATATAATCATGAGCTTTCATAATTTTCCTCCTTTATTAATAAATCCCTACATCCTATTTATATCAAAGTATTATACAAAATATAACAAGCTAACCGAAAGTTATCAGCTATAATTTAGAAATTGTTTGAAATTTCATCAATTGTGGTATACTATTAGAAAACAATCGAGGTAATTGTCATGAAAATTATGTTAGTAGATGGCTTTAGTATTGCATATCGCGCATTCTATGGTATGCCATTATTAAGCACAAAAGAAGGCATCTTTACAAATGCTATTTATGGATTCTTAAAAATATTATTCAATTTGCTAGATACACATCAGCCCGATGCGTTAGCTGTAGCCTTCGACTTTGCTGCACCTACATTTCGACACCAATACGCGCTCACATACAAGGCCACCAGAAAGCCAATGCCTTCTGAGCTGCAGCCCCAAATTCCGCTACTGCAAGATCTCCTTTCTGCCATGGGTATCTCACATATTTCTGCACCAGGATTCGAAGCCGACGATATCCTCGGAACTCTTGCCACCGCGGCGGCTGCTGCCAAACATGACGTGCTTATAGTTTCTGGCGATCGAGATCTTTTACAAATAGCAACCGATTCTATACAGATTYTGATTCCAAAAACTAAACAAACTGGTACAGAAATCGAAAGCTACTATGCCGCCGATGTTGTTGCCAAGTATGGAGTTATCCCCACCGAATTGATAGATGTAAAAGCACTGATGGGCGATGCGTCCGACAATATCCCCGGAGTAAAAGGTGTTGGCGAAAAAACTGCATTAAAACTTATCGCGGAATATAAAAACATTGATACCTTATATGCAAATCTCGAAAATATTAAAGGTGCCAAACTCAAAGAAAACCTCGCAACCTACAAAGATTCTGCATATGATAGTAAATTTTTGGCTACCATAAAAATCGATATCCCCATAAATTTTACATTGCAAGACTTTTCCTTTAAGCTCGAAGACAATCTTGCCGTTAGAGAGCTCTTCGAAAAATTAGAATTTAAATCTCTGCTAACAAAATTTTCCGCTATACCTGCTGCGCCACAAGTTGATGTTGCTTCCATCGTTACCGTTTCTACMACTTCTGTGCTTGCCGATCTCGATACTGCCGCCGTCTTTGCAGTGCTAGAAAATGATACACTATACATGGGCGTTGCAGATGGAAGCAATTGCTACTTTATTGCTGCTAACCTAGCTCAGGAATATGATATAATAGCAGTAAAGAATTTTTTCGAAGCAAAAAATATTTCAAAAATACTTCATAATAGCAAGGATTTACGACATATCTTATATAGATACCAAATAAATATTCACGGCAATATTTTCGATACGGCCATTGCTTCTTATTTGATAAATCCTTTACAATCAGATTATGAATTATCTGTCGCTGCAACCGGATATGATATTAAACATGTCGATCAATTGCTTGGCACTGGCAAAAATAAAATCACCTGGGCAAGCCTTGCCTCGGAYATTATTGTTGCACAACTAGGTGCCCGCGCTTCTGCTATGTGGACGCTTCAAACTGCGCAACTCAAAGAACTCACCGACGCATCAATGCTGGACCTATTTTATGACATAGAGATGCCACTTATCGAAGTGTTATTTGATATGGAAATCGCTGGAATCACTGTAGATGCCGCTTTTTTAACAGCGTTTGGCAAAAAACTAGATGCTCTCATTGCAACATTAGAGCAAGATATCTATTCCCTTGCAGATGAAAAGTTCAATATAAGCTCTTCCAAACAACTCGGTTTAATTTTATTTGACAAGCTAGGCATTCCTGCAGGCAAAAAAACGAAGACAGGATATTCCACTGCCGCAAATATTCTCGATAAGCTAAAAGATAAATACGTCATTGTTGCCAAAGTTTTAGAGTATCGACAATATAAGAAATTACACAGCACCTATGTTGTCGGGCTACTCAAGCTTTTAGACAAAAATAACAAGCTTCATTCCACTTTCAATCAAACCGTAACAGCTACTGGAAGAATCAGCTCTGCAGAGCCAAATTTACAAAATATTCCTATTAGATTGGCCTTAGGCAAAGAAATTCGCCGCGCATTCATTCCGTCTAACGATGACTACGTCTTTTTAGATGCCGATTATTCTCAAATTGAATTGCGAGTTCTTGCCAGCCTTTCTGCAGATGCCAACATGCAACGCGCATTCTTAGAAGGCATCGATATACACACATCAACCGCAAGCGAAGTATTTGGCGTCGATACTGTCACACAAGCGCAACGCAATGCCGCCAAAGCCGTAAATTTTGGTGTAGTCTATGGAATAAGCGCATTCTCTCTTGCAGATGATATTCAGGTATCCAACCAAGAGGCAACGGAATATATTGAAAACTATTTTGCTAAATATCCAAATGTTAAACATTATCTAGATTCATTGATAACAACATCTCAAGCAACAGGATATGGTGTTACCCTACTAAATCGAAAACGCAATATTGTTGAATTATTCTCTAGCAATTTCAATACAAAAGAGTATGGCAAACGAATTGCTATGAACATGCCTATACAAGGAACTGCTGCAGACATAATAAAAAAAGCAATGATACAGGTTCACAACGCATTAAAAGGAACGCGCTCTACCCTCATTTTAACTGTGCATGACGAATTATTACTCGAGGTACACAAAAGCGAAATTGAACATATTACAAAGCTTCTCAAGACAGAAATGGAGAGTGCAGTTAAGCTAGCAGTTCCATTGCTAGTAGATGTAAAGTCTGGCRACAGCTGGTTTGCTGCAAAATAACAAAAATATGAGGTGATAATATGGTTATAGGAATTGTTGGCGGTACTGGTGTTGGAAAAAGTACGATAGTTCAGTTGATATCTAAAGCAACATCCACTTTTGTAATAGATGCCGATAAGATCGGTCAYGTATTATTAAATAAACATGGCCATGCATATTCAGATGTAGTTTCAGCATTCGGCAACGAAATTTTAGACGCAAAGGGCAATATTGTTCGCAAATTACTCGGTGCAGTTGTATTTGGAGATAATTACCAACTCAACAAATTAAATGCAATTATGCACCCCAAAATTTATTCAGAAATTAAAGATATACTAGCCTCTATCGATTTTGAACGCTATACCTGCGTCTTAATTGATTCGGCTTTATTATATGAAATTGCTCTTGATCAACTAACGGATAAAGTAGTTGGAGTATACGCACCAGACGAGCTGCGCACTCAACGAATCATGAATCGCAACACGCTATCCTACGAAGACGCATTAAAACGAATTGATAGCCAAAAGTCCTGGGATGAACTATCTCAGCGCATAGACTATACAATTTTTAATGACGGTACCATCGAAAATCTCGAGCAACAAATCGAAAAAATGTTAGCAAAACTCTGTTAATTACACGCTGCTATAGCTACTTTTATCACCACTGCTATAGCAGTATTATTTATCACAAAAATTAGGAGATCTATATGAATACAAAAATACGAATTTATATATTATTACTTGTATTGATTTTGGGTTTAAGCGGTATTTATATTGCCTATAAAATATACCCTCGACCATATCTTTCGTATGTAGAAGAACTTTCTGAGTTATATGGCCTAGACGAATTATTTATATATGCTATTATACAAACCGAAACTCACTTCGACCCTAACGCAGTTTCTCGCAGCGGCGCTCGCGGGCTAATGCAAATTATGGAACCAACCGGTCTATGGGCCGCAACCGAACTCAAAATCGAAAATTACACTGCAGATGATCTATTTGACCCATATATCAATATGCAAATCGGAACTTGGTATATATCAAGACTTATCAGAAATTATGACAACAATATCGATCTCGCTCTTGCGGCATACAATGGTGGTAGTGGCAACGTTGCTAAATGGCTTAACAATACACAATATAGTCACGATGGTCAGACCCTACATACTATACCCTTTAAAGAAACGCATAACTATGTCATAAAAGTTAATTTTCATTATTTTGTTTATAGAGTTTTATATTTTTTTTAATATTCCATGTTTAAATATTTCTTAATCTGTCTAAACTCTAAATAGATAAATTTACCTGAAAGGAGAGTTTCTAAAGATAACTATGAAAATATTACTATACTTGATTTTTACTATTGCTTTATTAGTGGGCTGTTCATCTCGCCAAGATGAGCCAAATACACATCATAACAATGCGGTTTTTGTCGAAAAATCTCAACCAGCGGAAAATCCTTTATTTTTACACGATACTTCMCAATCAGATGACACGATTGTGCTTACATCTAATATCCCCACCACGCTAAACCCTATAACAAATAGCGATGCCGATGTTGCTCAAATGCTAAATCTAATATTTGATACGCTCGTAAATATAGAAATTGATGGTAGCATCAGCCCAAATCTTGCAAAATATTATACCATAAACGATGATAGTAGCAGTGTCACTCTCGTTTTAGAAGACGATGTGTTTTGGCACGATGGCACCGAAGTAGACGCAGATGATGTCGTCTACTCCATTCAATTACTTAAAAATTGTAAAAATAGTGTTTACTATCTAAATTCACAAAATATTTCTTATGCTACTGTTTTAAGCCCCAACACTGTGCAAATTTTTTATTCAACGCCATTTAGCGGAGTGCTTCAAACACTATTTTTTCCTATTATTCCCGAACACATATATCAGAACAATCTAAACGCCGCCCCCGTTGGCAGTGGCGCATATAAATTCGTGCAACAAACCCCTCAAAAATCGTTAAGTCTTGTTAGAAATGATAATTATTTTAAGGGTGCTCCTTTAATTGAATTTGCTAACGTCTATTACGCTCCCGACCATCTTGCCATGTTATCTGCATTCGATAGAGATATAGTCGATGCTGTATATACAGAAGTCATGAATTGGGGCAAATATGAAAAATCTTCCAACAAAATATACGAAATTGCGACAAATAAATATGAGTTTATTGGCTTAAACTTTAACAGCTCAATAATCAAAGATCTCAACGTACGCTACGCACTAAATTATGCATTAAATAAGCAAGCATTAGTAAATATATACTACCTAGGCAATGGCTCTGCTGCAAGCACTCCTATCAACCCAAATAGCTACTTATATAATCACTACGAAGAAACCATGTCGCGCGATATCATTCCACTTTTACTTACCAAAGCTGGCTTCACAGAAGAGCAGCCTCTTCGGCTTCGAATGCTTGTAAACGAAGATAATTTCGAGAGAAAGCTTATTGCCGAAGGAATCGTAAAAATGTATTCRGACCATGGTATAATAATTATCCCCGAATTTGTAGATGCCAATACATTTAGCCGAAGGATAGACGATGGGGAATTTGAATTATTTTTGGGTGGTTGGAAATTTTCGTATATCCCTGACTTTTCATTTATATTCCATTCTGCTGCAGACAATTTTATAAACTACAAAGACCCGCAAATGGACACTCTTCTCGATCTCGCATTTAGAGCAACAGAAGAAAACCTCCTAGACGCATATAACCAACTGCAATTATATATCCAAGATCAGATCCCATATATCAGCTTATTCTTTAAAAGTGGAGCTCTCATTACTCACAAACGCATCACAGGTGTTATCACTCCCACTCCGCTAAATATATATAAAGATATAGAATTATGGGAAATTAGGCACTAAAAAAGGAGGGCTTAATCCTCCTCATTTTCGTTGTTTGCATTTTGGGCTTCTATTGCTTCTGGCTTAATTATAACACGAATTGCATTAATCCTGTTATTATATGCCTCTTCCACAATAAATGTAATGTCATCGGTTTCTATTACCTCCCCATCATGTGGAAATTTATCTAGTAACCCAATTAAATATCCTCCCACCGAATCATACTCGTTCGATTCTATTTTTAATCCCAATCTATCATTAAAATCCGAAATTTTCGAACTGCCATCTACTATATATTCATTTTCTCCCACTGCAACAAAGTTCTCGTTAATAATATCATACTCGTCTTCCAATTCTCCCACTATCTCTTCCACCAAGTCTTCTAATGTYAAAAGCCCTGATGTGCCCCCATACTCATCTACCACAAATGCCATCACTATTTTCTTTTGACGAAGTTCTTTTAGCAACTCTGCTGTTCTTTTGAATTCATGCACAAAATATGGCTCGCGCAACACATTTTTTATATTGAAATTGTCCTGATTAAACTGCTGCAGCAACAAATCTTTGATATAAATCATTCCAACAATATTGTCGTGGCTTTCTTCAAATACTGGCATTCTAGAAAATTGATACTCCTTGTACAATTGAATAATTTCATCGTATGTAGCATCTACGTCGATCGCTACCATATCCGTCCTTGGAATCATAATGTCCTTTGCAAATGAATCCCCAAAATCAAATACATTTGTAATCATTTCTTTTTCCACTGCTTCTATTACGCCTTCTTCGTGACTTACTGTTAAAATGGTTCTCAACTTTTCTTCTGTCATAAATGCATTCGAGCTATCTGCCGACCCTGCAACAAGTTTAATTAAAATATTTGATAGTGCCATTATAATTTTTACTATAGGAGAAAGAACTGTTACTACCAGTCCAATAACTGGCGCCACTATTACTGCAACTTTTTGCGGATTTTGTGCTGCAATCGATTTTGGCGTTACCTCMCCAAAGATTAACACCAATACGGTCATCACTCCTGTTGCTATTCCCGCACCTGCGCTCCCAAAAATATCTGTCGCCAGCACCGTTGACAGCGATGTCGCTCCTATATTTACTAAATTATTTCCCACCAGTATTGCCCCCAATAATTTTTTGGGATCATCTATTAATTTTTGAACTAGCTTCGCTCCTTTAATATTTTGTGATACCATATGTCTTGCATCTATTTTACTAACTGACATAAGCGCTGTTTCTGACATAGAAAAAAATGCAGAACCCACTATCAATATTGCCACGATTCCTATTTGTATCCACGAAGCTGATGTCAATCCCGTTTGCGCTATCACTTCTTCCATCTACTTACCCCTTCCACTTACCATAGTTATCTACTATATATTTTTTTTTATAGCCGTACATATACATTTAGTATATGCAGATTCCATTTGCTTTACGACAAAATATTCAGTTATTTCTTAATTACCAATATTAGCATACACCAATTGTGCCAAGTTTATTAAACTTTCATTTTTTGTTGCCGATATAGTCTATGAAATAGGAGGGAATTTCTATGATAGAAAATATTTCTAATACAAAGATTGCGCAATACACATATTTTACCATGCCATCTGCTGCGCCACAACCCGAAACATCAGATCCCTATTACCCTACGGCAGCTTCAGATGATCTAACTACTCTTTATACCGAAACTTATACCGAAAAAGATTTCGAAAAACTTGTTGCACCTACAGTTGATCAAGATAAAGTTGTTGCACTATCATCGTCTGGCGTTAATGTTGATGATATTCCGCTTAACGAGTACGARTTTTTTGTTGCGGATACCAAAATTTCGAACGACGAAAATGCCATCGCCGATAAAATACGCCGTCTAAAAGAGCATACAGATGGAATGTATAAAACTGCGATGCATGACGACATAATAACTATAAACTCTCTATACATCGGAAGTTATAGTCAGGCAAATAACACTTCCTTTGTTGGGGATTCTGCTACCACCGAAAAAGTACTCAACTTAAATAATCTTCCGGTTACAGCAGGGAACACCTGGGCCGCCGAAAAGCTTATGTCCATTGGTGAAGATGTCTGCGCGACTAACGTTGCCAAGATGCAAAATATTTATAGTGCCGTTGAGATGATGGACCTTCCAGATCCAGATGATGATGCCTCTATTGTTGAAAAGGCAAACGAAATTCTTATCAAAGACAATAAGATGCTCTATACCGAGATGGATATGCAAGAAATTGTTGATACTTTAACTGCTGTGTCTGATACCGACATCGAGCAGGCTATTATTGCAGGGGAGGCTATCACATTTCATTCACTAGCCGCTCGTGTTAAAGCACCTATTTCTCACGAAACAAAAGGAGCTATACATGCAAATATATCACGAATATCTACAACAAATGCAACAACTACTACAAATTCAATTRCAACAAATCGAACGCCTGTTACAGCAACACCAAATGCAGATTCAACAAGAATATCACCTTTCGCAAGCTCTTCAGTATCCTCATCAGATGCAGTTACTGACGCTGGTTCAACAAACGCAGATGCTACAACTACAACAAATACGTCGCCTKCAACAGACTCAGCATCAACTACAGTTTCTCAACAAAGCAATGAGGCTACAAAAAGTTTAGTTTTTGAATCCAATGTTGCGGCAAAAGTTAAAGAAATTCGTTCACAAATCAATACCATTCGTGCCAATCTCACTTTACAAGCTGCGCGAAATATCAGCGAGCGTTTACCTCTTGAGAGTACCGAGCTCTCCAAAATCGCTTTAGAACTTACTGCACAACGAAATAAGCAAGTTGAAACTGCACTAGATAATATTAACCTAGACGTTGCTCATAAACAATCTACGGTAGAAACTCTGGGTGTAGTTACGCGAATGAAATATAACAACGATGCTTCACTATTCATTCAGATTCAATCAGATGAAGCTGCAACATTGGCAGATTTTGATCACATACTCTCCAAATACGAAGARCAGGCTCTCACACCTCAAGCATATTTGGGTGAAAGTATCAATACCGTTAAATCACAAATAGCAGGTGTCTTGGCTGCTAATAATATAGAAGTTACACCTCTATCTATTCAGGCGGCAACGGCTCTTGTTGCTAACAATGACGAAATCACACTAGATGAACTAAACTCCACTATGATCATTGCAGCTAAGATGACCGCTTTCTTTGATGAAATGACCCCAGAAATTGTTGCATCTATGATCAAAGAGGGCATCAATCCTTATACCCAATCAATTGATGAGTCTCTCGCTTTTGCTGCCCATAAAAAAATTCCCGCAATGCAAAAGAGCGTCGCCGCCTCTATCGTTGCTCTCGAGGAAAAGGGTCAAATAAATGAGTCTCAAAAGCAAGAGCTTATCGGAATGTTTCAAATTTTAAATTCTATCTCAAAAAATAAAGATGCCGTGATAGGATATATCAATAAAAACGAGCTATCTCTCAATATGGCCAATTTGCAAGCAGCTGTCAAACATGCCACGACTGCATCTACGGGTATTGATGCATCTATAGATAATTTGTTTGGAGAGATCGAGGGCTTCAAAATAGCTGCAGATACAGCAAAAAAACGCATGGATACCGCTCATATTTCCAACAAAAAACTTGCTAATCTYGCAAAAATTATACAAAATAGCCAATTAACTGATCTCAACACTCCAGACCTTGCGTCAAAAGTATCAAGTACTATTTTCCCTTTTGTAAAAGCTGCGGTCAAAAAAGAGCTTGGCAAATTTACAGATTATGATACGCTTCCTGATAGCTTTAAAGAAAAACTCGATGTTGCCAAACATGTCGCACCGGAAGTTATCGATATGCTTGCGGAAAAAGAAATTCCAGTAACCATCAACAACATCTATTTGATGCATAAATTTATTAATGAACCCAAAGAATTTAGCGCTGCACTTGCAAAGGAAGAATTTTTCCCCGAAAGCTTCGAAGAGCTAGAGCAAGAACTAGCCGCCGCTTCTGATCAAGCCGAAGAAACCGCATCCGATGCAATGTCCAATGGCGACACTGCTACATATGATCAAAATAGAAATCTACACGAAATGACTACCTTTTTACAAAAATTAAATCAGACGGGCAATTCATTTGAGCTCCCCATTACCATAAATGGTGTTGCCAAAATGGTAAATTTATACATCAACAATGATACACATGACCAAGATACCCTAAACGCGGCAATCAGCTACGATACCAAAAACCTCGGCACCGTTACGGCCAATGTGCGTATAGCAAACGATACAGTAAAATACGAAATCACTACCTCTTCTGATGACGCAACCAACAGACTTCAAGCCGGCGATTCGGCGCTAGTAAAGATGATCGAATCCCTGGGATACTCTGTTACTCAAGCRGTATTTACTTCACTTGCAGAATCAGTTACTGCCGAAACGTCAACTGTCGCAGATGATTCCTTAATCAATTTAGTGGTCTAGGAGGCTTCAATGGAAGATAATATTTTAGAAGTATTAAAGCAACTTATTCTATTTTTCGAACAAATTGATTGCGAGGTGTATGATGATAACAGTAGCTCAGGTCGCAGCTGCGAATGAAATTGAATTGCTTTGTCTTACGTATGATTTATTTTTGGAAAAARTTGGTGCACTGGCAGCCAATAATACTGCAAGCATTCCTTATAAAAAAGATGCCTTAAAAGTTTTGACGGTGCTAATYGGAAATTTGGATATGTCTGTTGCGCTTTCCCACGACCTTTTTGATCTATATATCTTTATTCAGAAATTGGTTATAGAAGGCGACTATGCCGATGCGGCAGAAATCATGTCGCACATTCGCGATGGCTATGTTGCCATTAAAAACTTAAATTTAGATTTTAAACCAACTACCCAAAATGCAGAAAACATATATGCCGGCTTCACTTACGGACGGTCTTCTATAAACGAATTTGTGGTAGGAAATGACAATCGAGGCTATATTATTTAACTTAACATTAAAGGAGCATTCACTATGAAAATTAACTATAACATACCTGCACTAAAAGTCGTTAATATACTCAACAAAGCCAACGAAGCACAATCTAGCTCTATGGAAAGACTTTCTTCGGGATTACAAATTAGCTCATCTAAAGACGATCCCGCAGGAATGGCGATTTCACTTAAAATGCGCGCGCAACTTGACTCACTAGCTCAGGCAAGCCGCAATAGTTCAGATGCGATCTCATTGATTCAAACAGCAGAAAGCTCTCTAAGCTCTGCACATGAAATTACCAAGCGCATCCGCGAAGTTGCTGTTCAATCTGCAAACGAAACATACACCGATGCCGACCGCGAAAAGATCCAAATTGAAGTTGATGAGCTTATTAAAGAATTAGACAGACTTAGCAATGAAACCGACTTTAATCAGCATAAAATTTTATCTGGGGACAAAGAGCTTGCTGACAGCGGTTTTCAAATTACTCAAACCGGCAAATATAACGGCCTACAAGCCCAATACTCTATCAGCCTCRATATGCCTAATCCTGGCGATAAATTTAATATCGATGGTCAACCGTTTGAATTTTATGATAGTTCAGTATCGACTACCCTTGCTGACCCTACAGCTATCGGATTAGATTTGCAAGGTGATTGGAAAAAAGATCTGTCCTATGCAAGCTTACCAAATTTTAACATAGATCCTACAGGCACAGATCTCGTTATCACAGCAAAAAATCCAGGATCTTCGGCAAATACAAATCCCATTACTGTCACAACTAGCTCTATTGCTACCAAGCAAATCACCCAGGGTATTGATAGTAAAGAATATGCCACATACGAAATTGTGTTGCCAAGCATCAACAGCGGACCTCATGATCCAGAGCCTCATAAATTTCAGGCAGGCTCAGGATTTACTATTGATGGCGTAGTGTTTGAATTTTATGACCGTGAAGATTATGATAACGGAGAATACGACGGTGCCGGTGTCGGARTTCCTACAACCAAAGAAGATGGCTCATATTTATTAGACTTTGACTTAGCATCAAKAGTTARAGGGCAAGAGTATCCGAATTTTCATCTCGACACTGTCAATATGGGTACTTCATATGACCCAATGGTTCTTACCGCAAAGAATTCCGGAATTGCCGGAGACTATCTTGCTGGCTATGATGGTGGATTTGTTGATTTAAAACTTTCCGTTCAAACCGGCTCCGAAGCAAATCAGCTAACCCAAATAGATATCGCATCATCCAAGCCAGATACTTTGGGACTTACTAGCAAAACTCCAATATATGGATTTACAGATTACCTTATCTTAAACGATGATCCTCTTACTGCAGCAAACGAAAATCGCTACGGAATTTCATTGCTTACTATGGAAGATTCACAATTTGCATTAGGTGCAGTCGATAGAGCAATTGCTGAAATTTCATCGCGAAGAGCATATCTTGGTGCTACTCAAAATCGTCTCGAATACACTGTCAAAAATATTAGTAACAACTCTGTAAATCTCGACGGTGCCCGATCCAGAATTCAAGATACAGATATGGCAAAAGAAATGGTACTATTCACTAAGGACGGCATACTCTCTCAGGCCGCTAATGCTATGCTCGCACAAGCAAATCAGCGTCCGCAACAAGTGTTTCAATTACTCCAAAGTTAATATGTAATTTTTTTCGATTCATAGTATTAAACTCCTAAATTATGTCAATACTTCCACATATAGGAGGTGATTTGTATGAAAGAAAAAACATTAACCGAAACGCAACGTAAAGAAGAATTATCATTGAAACAACAAGTTGGTGATGTCCAAAAAGACTTAGCTACCACATTGCATAAATTTGAAAATACAACTGAACCTGATTTGCTCGATTACTACACATATGCTTATAAAGCAAACCAAATAAAACACAGCTATTTACTAAATCGTTTAAAACAGTTATACTACAGCTAAATAATTATTAATAATTCGTGGATGCGCTGATCATTTTTAGTGTATCCTTTTTTTGTTAATTATGATATAATCTTAATGTATTTATTTTTTTTTAGTACATAAATTTTTGATATATATATTTTTATATTTATAAAGGAGTGGTTAATTAAATGGCATTATTTAAAGATTTTTCAAAATTTGGACTTGACAATTTGGCTAACTTAACATTAGTGGATAAGCCCTCTAATTTTTCATCATCTAATCTTAATGAACTTACTGAAGCAGATTTAATCTATCAACGCAAGGTCCACTGTCCCATTTGTAACAAAGATTTCTATTCTAGTGCTATAAAATCTGGCAAAAATCAATTACAAAATGTTGATGAAGATTTGCGTACACATTATAGCATAGTTGATCCAATGCTTTATGATGTTATCAGCTGCCCTTGTGGGCATACAGCACTAAATGCATCTTTTGCTACTCTTTTGCCAACCCAGCGAGCTGCAGTGCGGACCAAAATTTGCCCAAATTATTTTCCTATTCCTATCGAAGAAATTCGAAGCATAAACTATACCTTAGATTTATACCAACTTGCATTGGCAGAATGTTTAATTAGGAATGGCAAAAATATAGAAAAAGCTGTTTTATGTTTAAGAATATCTTGGCTATACCAAGATCTCAAGCAATTTGATGACGAAACAGAGTTTATCAAGAACGCATATGAATGCTTCAAGTTATCGTTAGATACCGATAATTATCCTGTATTAGGTTTTGATTTTCATAAATCTGTATACACAACATCAGTGCTATCCTATAAAATTTCAGATTATAGCACTTCCTTACGCCTATTGAGTTCTCTCATAATTGATGTTGGTGTTCATCCTAAATTAAAGGATCGCGCCATGGAACTAAAAACTAAAATTAGTAAATTCCACAAATAGCTTRTRATTTGGAGGTTGGTGATGACACATTTTATTACAATTTTAATAACAATTACACTACTACCCCATTGTATTTTTGCAGCAACTGCGTCGCAATACGCTAATCTTTTGGTTTCTAACTTAGGTGCCGACAATGTTCAGTATGCAGTAATGCAAAACGATAAAATTATTTCAGCCGGAGTTTCTGGAACTTCTGTTAATATGGATACACTCTACCCAATTGCTTCTATTAGCAAAATGTATACTACTGCAGCCATTATGCTACTTATTGACCAAAATCAAGTTCAACTAGATATGCCAATTATACATTATATAGAAAACTTTAAAATGCAAGATCCTCGGTATAAAGATATTACAGTTCGGATGTTATTAAATCATTCTTCTGGACTTTTGGGGGGCTCTCTATCAAACTCGCTTTTCTATGACGATGCACTAAAATTTAGCAAAAAAGATTTGCTAGATAGATTAGCAACTGAGCGCCTAAAGTCCACACCTGGCGAATTTTCMGTATATTGTAACGACGGCTATGCCCTGCTCGAAATATTGATAGAAGACGTATCTGGAATGACATTTAGTAGCTTCTTGCARCGCTATTTTTTTGARCCCCTAAAAATTACAAATACACACTTCGCAACAGACGATGCGATAGCCAACGCGGTCTCTGCATATCATAAACTATATCTGGGAACCATGACATCAGATGTTGCTGAGCTTTATAATTATTTTGGTGTAGGCGGAATTTTGGCCACAGCTCAAGATGTATGCAAATTTATGAATATATATCTAAATCCTGGAATATTAAGCTATCAAGCCATAGAAACTACAAAATATCCAGAATATTTACGAGGGATTTGGCACTCCAATTCTCACTCAAATTTTGCATTTGGATTGGGCTGGGACAACGTAAACCTAGACCCTTTTTATGACGCAGGCATTCAAGTTTTTCTTAAAAATGGTGATTTAATTGGTGCGCACGGAACCGTAATTGTCATTCCGCAAATTGACGCCATAGTTTGCGTACTCTCAACCGGAAGCCATGCGTTATATACTCAGATGGTTGCAACACAAATAGTAAACGATTTATTGGTAGATGCTGGTATAAAAATTAATTTTTCAATTGATTCACCCATCACTTCTACTCTTGCATACGCTCCCGAAAACCTCTTAAAATATAGTGGTGTATACGCAAATTTTTATACTGACTACACTTTGGCGGTTTCAACTGACGGTACATTAACTATAACCTCCAATCAAACAGAGCTTCCCGCCGAAACGTTATATTATCAGGGCAACGGTATCTTTGCGTCGAAAAATATGCTATACACAGCAGAATTTATAGAAGAGTCTAATAACCAAACCTATCTAGAAACTAATACCGTTTTTGACATCGGGCTCATACCTTTATGGCAAGCTCAATACGAACTCGTTCGACTTAATCCGTCTATCACACTTCCTCAATATGAACAGGCCTGGCAAAATAGACTAGGCAATGAGTATTATCTTGTGGATGAATATTTTTCTTCTATATTGTATACTACACACCCAAGTTTTCAGCTCCCCACAACTTCTTCACTTGAAGGTTTTTTTGGACACTACAAAATCATTGACGCTTCTAATGCTATTAACACAGTTCAAATCCCTCAAAACAACGGGCGAGATATTTCAGATCTATTCATCGAAGTTATAGATGACATAGAGTATCTTCATACCAATGGCAGCACTTATATTAGCGAAAACGATATTGCGACAATGAATAATCTACGAAGTTATGAAGTTGAAATTGAGAAAGATAATTTCTCTCAATGGTTTTTTATAGAAGTTGATCCTAATTATCCTGGTATCAATATATCAATAACGGGCAATGGAGCATTTGGTTTATACAATAGTTTTGGCGAATGCGTCTATAATTCTTATCTCGAGTTTCACGAAGGCACCATCAGCCTTTCTGGAGTCGAAAAAATTATGTTTGCAGGYGAACCAAATACTAAATTTTATATAAATTGGTAATAGAAAGGATTTTATATGACAAATATTTTTGAAATTTTGCAAAAAACTGATGATGAATTTATTAGGCAATATATTGCTATGTTGGAAGTGCTCAACCCCAAAAACACTGCTAAAATTGGTGTCAATATAATTTCTCGAAAAGGGGTTCAATTTATAAATAAGTTGGGTCATAAATTCAACAAAGACCTAAGACTTAAAGCTCCCAAACCTCAAAATCTTGAGCAATATATTGATCAGAAAAAACAAGAACTTTCTAACCTTAGTAGATCCAAATTAAATACCAAGCTTAAAATTATCTTAAAAAGTATTCTCTCTCTATCATATACTATTTCTGATGATTCGCTTTCTATTCAGATAATCGATTTTGTATCTCAAAAGCTAAAAATTGATGAGTATAAACTTGTTTCTCAAAGAGCAGATGATATCTATCAGCAATACTTTAACAAACTGGTCGAAGAAGATAAGCATATTTTAACATTAAATAAAATGAGCCATACTATTCTCAAAAATGTATTACTAAAAGAAGACCTTTGGGCACATATTATGGCTGCACATGGATTTAAAACCGAAATTATGAGTCAGCTCATCTTTATGACTGTTGCGATTCATGGCTCGCCTTTCACTCCAGCAATCGAAACGCTTCCAAGCTATGAAGCAGACGAATCCATTGCAGCAGAAATTGCTTCTCAGGAAGATGCCTATACTCAGCTATTAATAGAACACAACAGATTAAAAATTAGACTAAAAAATAGCGAAACCAAATATGACCAAACACTTAAAGATATTAGTACCGCTAATGCCACTATCTCAGCTGTTATAAACGAACAAGCTGCCGCCGAAAGCGAACTTGCCAAGCTTACTCAAGAGTATCTAATAGCTACAGATGAATTAAATTCACTGCGCACAGAACTTCAAAATGAAAATTTATCCTCCTCTGCCTCAGCAACATTTGATCTTCTCCATCAAAAGTATAAAGCAAAAGATCTTGCTCTCCAAACACTGCAATTACAAATCGATAAGCAAGCTATCATTATTTCGTCTGCTAAAGACCTTATTCCAGACAAAAAATTAGGCACTACTCAATTAGAACTTCATTCTCAAGATATCCTTCAGGAAATAACCAAAGTGAAAACTGCGATAAAGCACGTTAATGCAGATATTACATCTGCAGAAGTTCAGAAAAGGTTTAGATTAGAGCCAAAATGGCAAGATGTTTTTTCGAAATTTACATTCTCATCTGCAAGCAAAAATAAATTACCTCAATTTGCTACTTCTGAAATCCTTGCAATCGAATTAGCGCTCACGGAGCTCCAAAATATTTCTGACAAAACTGCTCTTAGCAAAGGACAAAGTTTTTTTAATGGTACACATTATCAATATTTTACCACTAAAGCTGATACTGGCAAAATCATTAAGATCCTATACAATCCTATCACAGCAGATACGTGCGAAATTGCTCAATTTGCTGTAATCATATAATTTTTTAATCCTTTAGACTATTTTAGAACTCATAAATCTATTATAGTCTATTTTTTTTCATACTCACCATTCAGCTCTTCACCAGAATATATGGTAAATCCATCCTTTCCTTTTTTCTTAGTTTTATACATAGCATAGTCGGCGCTTATATATAAATCTTTATAATTTCTTAACTCTGGTGTTACTTTGGAAATTCCAATACTTGCTGATATTTTCACTTTATTGTATTCATCGCAGTATGTTGTTGCTATAGATTTATTGATTTTTTCAGCAATATTGTATATATTATTTTTTTCGTCTTCTATTTTTTTAACAAATACTACAAATTCATCTCCTCCAAATCTTCCAATAATATCTTCTTCAATAAATATGCTGTTTAATTTTTTAGAAACATCTTTAATCACTTTATCTCCAATTTCATGTCCCAAATTATCATTAACAGCTTTAAAATTATCTATGTCAATCATAAATAACACTCCATCTGCATACTCACACAAATGCTCCGAAACCAACTTCTCAACAATAACTTTATTATATAATCCAGTCATTACATCTCGCTGAGCCTTAAATTCTAGTTCTTTTTCTAGCGTAATATCATTTATCAAAATAATTGCTTTTATAGTTTTATCTATTAATGTTATGTTAACTTCTCCATGTCGCCATCGTATTGTCCCAAATATATTTACCCTGTACTCAAAGCTGTATTTATTATTTCCTTCTATAAATACGTTTTTCATATATTCTATTTCTGTCATAGCTTGAAAATATTTTTCATCATCGCGCTGAACTCTCTTCATTAGCACATTGCGCGCTTGCTCATATTTTTGCCCCACCGCTAATGCCRCTGGTACTCCATTTTCTGTATAGCTTAACATTGTTTTGGCATTACAATCTACCTCTATTACGATATCAGATTTTCTGTGCAATATGTTTTTATATATCTGTTGTGCTTTTAAATTTTGCGTCAAGTCGCGTTGCTTATTACTACTCTTTTGGATACCTATCATTATCAAAAGACCCATATAAAATAGTACAATCCACATTACTCCCAATATAATTTGCTGTAATAATATTAACTTTGCAAAATACTCTAATTCATATACATATGTATTGCTGATTAACCCTATCAATATACATACTTCTATAGCCAAAAATATTTTTACCTTTTCGATTGGCAGCATCATCAATGCATATATCTCATTTGATACTATATTTAATAGTATCATCAGAACTATTATACACACTATTGCTACATACGCACTAAATCTTAATAAGATATTGTCATCCATAAAAATATGCTTTAACGGTTGACCTAATGCCAAGCTCCTTATTGCTGCAGCTACAGCTGTAATTGAAAATATATGAATTGGTATGCTTAACCCCCATACAAATCTTTTAAAAATGGATCCTTCAAAACAAATAATAGTTATTACACAATAGCACAGCGTCATTAATCCATATGCTACAACAGAAGAATGTGGCAATAATGTTAATACTTGCATTTCTAATACAACACTGATTGCTGCTATTAATATTATAACTATTTTATTGTACTTAAAGACCATTAACCGTGCTAATATACAGTAAAATAAACTATTTTGTAGCATAAATACAAAAATAAAAACCGGTATTATTTGTTGATTTACCATACTAACTCCTCCTTATATAGTATAATTTATATTATGTAAATCAATTTTTAATAATTCCTAATTTTTGTTTATTTAAGATAAATTTTATCATAAAAACTAGAATAATCTGCTGACTGATAAAGCTATTTTACACCATTAGCATTTCACCGGTAAAAAATCATTTATTAATTATTCTTGTTTACTGTTTTCATTTGAATATAGCATAAATCCATTTTTACCTTTGCCTTTTGTTTGGTATAAAGCCATATCTGCATCGATATATAAATCTGCAAACGTCGTTAGCGGCTTTATCGCTTTTGCTATGCCTATACTAGCCGAAACATAAACTTCCTTGTCCTCATAACTATATTTTTTAGCGATTACCTCATTTATTCTGTTTCCTATATCGGTAATATTTACCTTATCCACATTGGTTTTAATAAAAACTATAAACTTGTCTTCTCTAATTCTTCCTATTATATCTTCTTTTTTTCTAAAGGTTGCAGTTAACTTTTTCGCCACATCTTTTATCACTTCAGTTCCGATATCGTAGCCTAAAATATCATTTACCTCTTTAAAATTATCCAGATCTATTACAAAAAGTACACCTCCTAGGTGACTCCTCAGATGCATTTTTATTAAATCCTCCGTTGTTATTTTATTATATAATCCTGTCAATAAATCTCTTTCGATTTTAAATTTCTTTTCCTTTTTATCCGTAATGTCTGTTAATACTAGGATTGCCTTCACACTATCTAATATATTTATCACACTTACCTCTCCTTTAAACCAATGAATTTGATTTTTTCGCAGCACTCTATACTCAAAATTATATCTATTATTCTTCTTAGCTAACGCTTCAGTGATATAGCCTATATCAGTTAACTCCATTACAAGATCCTTATCTTCTGGGTGCACAACRTCTAATAACAACTCATTTCGAAACTTCATATATTTTCTTCCTATCAACACCTGATTTTTCTTCTCTTTAATCAGGTAATTAACCACTGTCCCTTTACTGCAGTCTATTTCTATAGTTATATCTGACTTACTATGAACAATTTGCTGGTACACTTGCTGCGCCTGCAGTCGATGATCTAGCAACTGATTCTGTATCTTCATATGCTGAAATCCTGCCACTACCAATATTCCTAAGTAAAATAGCAATAAGCAAACTAGACCAGTTATCATTAAATTTATATTTAGATATATAGAATGTATGTTGATGCCATATATATATGAATTCACTATTAGCAATAGCATACTGCAAACTGCCATACTAAAAAATAGCTCTATTTTTTCTATTTGCACCGACATCAGCTTGATAATCTTCCTTGACATCACTTTGTTAATTATCATTAATAATATTATACACAGAAAYGATGTATTGATTTTTATTTCTAGCAATTGATATATATCTTCAACAATTTGATCTATAGGTTCTTTTGTTGTCCAACTTGTTGCCGCAAGTATTAGCATTGTTATGGAAAATARATGTATAGGCATTCCTAAGCCCCAAGTTATCTTTTTTAAAATATTTTCACGAAAGCAGATTACTGTAGTACTGCAGTATACCAATACTATACTTAAATATACCCATACTGAATAATCTACTAGCAGAAACACCGCCACTCCTGCTACTAAAACATTAATGCCGCTCAATATATACACTGTATAATTCTTAAATTTCAGTTCCATTGTTTGCAGCAAAATTTTATAAAATAATAGATTGTGTATCAAATACACTATTATAAATGTTATTATCGTAATTATATTTGCCATTTTTACCCTCCCCGTTTTCTATTCTTTATAAATTTTATGTATTCTAATACATATTTATGTATTTTACCAAATTTACCATCAACCTCCTATCTTTATATTTTTTTAATGGACAAAAAAAAAGACATCCTTGTTAGGGGAGTCTTTTAAAATTTAACTTTACTTTTTTACCTTTTTAAAAAATTCTGCACCACGTTTGGCACATTCATATGCTGTCGGTTTTGCTAATGCTTCTAAACACAGATATCCATTATATCCCAATTCAGCTGCAGTTCTATATAACCCTTCCATATCCAAATGCCCCATCGATGGAGCCAATCTATTCGAATCTAAAAAATGAATATGCTTCGTTAATGAAAAACTATCTCGAAGCGCTTGCTCTATACTTACATCTTCAATATTCATATGAAATGTATCTATCATTAAATATAATGGCAGCTTATACTTATTTATAAAATCTATTCCTTCTTGCACCGAATTTATCGTATTAATTTCATATCGATTAATTGGTTCAATCAGCAACGGCATGTCTGTTGTGCTAATTAATTTTTCACAAGAATCTACAAATTTGCTATAAAAATGAGCCAATGACTCTTCTCTGGCACTGCTTCCTCTAACCAATCCCAATGATACCATTCCATCTATTGCTTCTGCAAACTTTATTATTTCACTTATTTTCTGGATGCATTTATTTCTAACAGACTTATCTTCGTCGCCTAAAAATAATCCTTGCCCTGCCAATGCCGCTGGCATCACAACGCCCACTCCCAGATCATACCTAATTAAATATTTAACAGCATCTTTTGTTGCATCACTCGTTGGGTCATCCACAAATAGATCGATTCCATCATATCCCAATTCTTTAATTGTTCTAAAATTTTCTTCTGTGGATCCCATAAATAAAATCGGTGCTGTCTTCGCTCCCTGAAAAACAGATAATGATACGGACGTTTTCACTTTTTATATCCCTCGCAATCTATTTACTTTGATAAAAATATGAMCCTTCTCCATGCTTTCTTAGGAAATGCTTATCTAATGCATAGTTTTCTAGCAAAGGTGCATTAGGATTTACTTGCTTAGTCAGTAATGCCATCTTAGATAGCTCTTCTAGGATAACACTGTTTTCTACCGCCAAACCTGCTGTTGCCCCCCAAGTAAATGGGCCATGCCCTGCAACATTCACTCCAAACACTTGCATCGGATCAATTTTTCTCTCCAAAAATGTTTCTACAACTACATTGCCAATTTCTTTTTCATACTCTCCGGCTACTTCTTCTGGAGTTAATTGCCTTGTACACGGTATCACTCCATAAAAATGATCCGCATGCGTTGTGCCAAGACATGGTATATCACATCTAGCCTGCGCAAATGCTGTTGCATAGGTTGAATGCGTATGCGCAATTGCCTTTATAGCCGGAAACTGTTTATAGATCGCCAAATGAATTTCTAAATCTACAGATGGCAACAAATCTCCTTCTATAATATTGCCCTCCAAATCAGTAACAGACATATCTTCTGCCACTAAATCATGATACTCTATTCCTCTTGGCTTAATTACAACAACACCCAGCTCTCTGTCTATAATGCTCACATTTCCCCAAGTATAAATAACTAATTTACGCGCTACTAATTCCAGATTTGCTGCAAAAACTTCTTGTTTTAAATTTTGATATTTGCTCATGATTTCCTCCAAATTTATCCAATTTATATGTCAATTATTTTATAAAAATGATTTAAAAGGTAGGTTTGGTTCGTCTGTAAATGCGTCTTCAAAACCACGTTTAAACATAAAGCGCTTCTTATCCTGATCTCTTGGATACATATAACTACCGCCAACTTGCCAAATATATACCTTAAACTGATAATCTAATCTCGGCGCTTTAAACTGGTATAAATACTCAATTTCCATTGGATCTGCTAGCATGTTGTTCCAAATATCGTGATGATACGGAATTAATACTTTTGCATTTAAACATTCTGCCATTCTTAAGCAATCCACAGAGGTCATCTTATCTGTTAGGCCTGCAGGGTTTTCGCCAAACGAAGCAAGTGCGACGTCGATTTTATGGTCCTTGCCATGTTTAAAATACATATTTGAATAATGTGAATCACCGCTATGATATAGGTTTCCACCTGGCGTTTTAATTATATAACTAACGGCACGGTCATCCATATCGGTAGGACATACTCCGCGCATATCTGCTGCCTGAAGTGGTGAAGTGATAAGCGCCGTTCTATCAAACGAATCTACTGCCACAATTTCCATATCTTTGATTTTAATCACATCTCCAGGACGCACTTCTACCAAACGCTCTTCTGGCACTCCCCAATTTCTCCAAACATCACAAGAAAATTTAGGCCCAATAAATGGCACATCATCGAAATTTTGCACTATCGCTGCCGCCACATATTGGTCTATATGATCTCTGTGCATATGAGTCGACAAAATCGCATCAACCTTTTTAATTTCAAACGGATCAATTACCATCGGCGTATATCTCGTATTTGGTTGATATGTTGGTCCTCCATTCATATGRTACATCTGGAAATCTTTACCTTGACTATACGGTTTATCCCATACGCGCTTGCCTCTTTTTCCAACACCAACCCACAAATCGATACAAATATTAGCATCTTCTGGAGTTTTTACCCATATTCCAGTACACCCTAGCCACCACATAGCAAAGTTGCCTTCTGGAACTATCGTATCTTCAATTTCTTCATTTAGCCAAGTACCCCATTCCGGAAAGCAATTTTCACGCCATAGTTGCTTCGTCACTTTTGTTAAATCACCTTTGCCWACATTATCATTAAATCCTTTTTGATCCTTTACTGCCATATTAATTATCTCCTTTATAATAATATTAGTTTRATGCTTCCAAAGTATAAATAACTAATTGCCCAATTTGACCATTTGCCTGTCTATCTGCAGACAAAATATACGCCTTATTRTCTTGTTCCCAAACCGAAAATTGTGATGTGCCACCAGCACCAATTACCGATTCCTCTATTTTGCCATCTTTATAACTAAAGCAAACTAATTCCTTAGTCCCCTGTCTCCATCCTGCAATAAATCTGTTTTCGCCGAGCAATTTTCCGCCCCAAAGTCCGTGGCCAAATTCTATTGCTTTAGTAAAGATTTTTTTCCAGCCACTTCCGTCTTTTTTGTATACGTTYAATTCATTTCCATGAAAYCCTTCTATTGTAACAATTTCGTCTTGCCCATCATTGTCAATATCTACTGTACAAGCATCGCTAATTTCTATGCTCATCATCTTTTCTACTTGCCACACATCTTCAAACTTTTCTGGAATATATATACAAAATAGCCCTTCTACACCCGTGATTAATATTACGCGCTTGCCATTATAATTCGTAGTGCAGTAGCCATGATTTTTAGTAATTCCGCCTTGCAGTACCGTAAGCTCAAACGGCTTTTCAGCGTCCTCATTTAACTTTCCAATTAAAATTTCACCTGGCTTCGACCAATCATCTTTATTTTCTTTCGACTTTGCCAGTGTCGCACCCACAAAAATTTTTTCATTCCCAACATCGATCACATCAAATCTATGCAGATATGGTATAATTTGCACTTCACTCATTTTATATTCATTATCGATTAATTTTCCATACACTACCGCACAATTTGGCGCATCAAATATCGGGTAAAATCTCTCATTAGCATAGAAGTCCCCATTATCATTTATCTGGCAAATAGTCATCGTGCCGCCATGGTTTTCGCCATCCCACAAAATTTGTTTTTTGGAGAAATCATTCGCATCAAAAGCAACTCCCGCTCCCATTGCTTCTGCTCCCCCCAAATATTTAATGGGCTTGCCATTTTTTTTGATAACACCTTGTGCATATAACTTTTCGAATTCTTCTAATACCACTTTATTAATTTTAAAAGTTGCCACAATTATTTCTCCTCATCATYATTTTTTTGCATTACCTCTATCAGATGCTCAATATGATTTTCCATATATGCTTCAGCTTGCTCTGCTTCTCTATTTTCAATAGCACCTATAATTTGGCTATGATATTTGTCTGCAATTTCCCTTATATTTCCAATTTTAGCTTGATGTGCCTTAAAAACTCCAAAAACGGCTTCAATAAAAAGTTCAAATGCTTTGTTGTGAGATGCTTTTGCAATAGTTAAGTGTAATTCCCTGTCCAATCTATATAATTCTTCTTGATCTATATTAGCTATTTTAGATCTTTGCTGATGCAGAATTTTCATATTTTCTAGTTCTATTTGTGTTGCATTGATCGCCGCAAGATAGGCTGCCTTTTTCTCTATTTCTTTTCTCAATCGCAAAAAATCGATAGCTAAATTGTCATCTAATATCATATAGATTTCCAAAACTTTAGTTAGCATATCTGGCGCTTTGTCATTTATATAATTACCTCTATTCTTGCCTTGCCTGGTAACTACAATGCCCATCTTATTTAAAGCTCCAATTGCCTCCCTCACAGAGGAACGACTCACTTCATATTCTTCTACCAATACTCTTTCGGGTTTTAGCTTATCCCCGGCTTTTAACTCTCCGTTTTTAATTTGATCCAATATGCGTTCAAACAATTGCCTGCTTATAGTTTTATTTTCTATCATAAATTTCGCATCAATTTTGTTATAAAATATTTTCCAGCCTCTTTATTATTCACATACTTTTTATGAACCAATTCTACAATCGCATCATATTTTATCAAGTTATTTTCTGAGTTCGTCTTCAAATATTCTCGCGCATCGTATATCTGTGTATCTGTCATAATGCCTGCTAATGCCAMAAATAAAGTGCTGGCTTCCTGCTCCCACTCAAACCCATCTATCAAATYCGCTTCTATCGTTTTTTGTTTCTGACGCATTGCTACCACATCTTCTTTGGTATAAATATGCTCTCTATCCAAGCCCACTCTCGCAAATTGTTCAAYCGGCGCATCATTGCTTTTCATTTCTTGTATCAGAGCATTAATCATCGTCGCTTCCAATTCTGTATCGTCGAGAGGAGCTATTTGTTCAGGATCGGCATTTAAATCCCACAATAAGTTTCCATATTGGAAAGAATTACAAAATATTGGTGCACCCAATTTGCTATCTGCAGGATATTTCATCAACTTTAGTCCCTTTGTAAAATCAAAGTCCCTAGACAATTCTCCTTTACTTAAGCAATCAATGCTAAAAAAGCCATTTCTACCTGTAGGCATCAGAGTATATTCAGAGCATGGAGTATTTCCAATATTCTGCGATGCTCTCATATAAACATGCCCCTGGTTATCCACCAAATTTATAAATGATCCATGATACCCAAATAATCCGTATTCTCTAATAGGTYTATCATTTTCTACAATTGGTAGCATAGACTTTCCTTGCATCTGCGCAGGTATATCAAGCCCAAAAAATTCTAGCAGCGTCGCAGGTATATCGATCGTTTGTGCAAGCGACTGTCTTCTCCCACTCTTTTTACAACGCGGGTCATACAAATAAAACGGCAACTGCGCTACTTCATTATAGCAAGGCATAACCGACTTTGCCCACCAATCTTTTTCGCCCACCATCAGCCCATGGTCGCAGTTCACGATAAGCATCGTATCTTTCCACATATTATGCGCATCCATAAAATCCAGTATTCTACCCAAGCTTTTATCGCACATCGTTATTAGAGATTTGTATAAATTGGCACAGTGATCCACTTGTTCTTTATTCTCTAATACAATTCCATAGGACGGCAAATTAAAAAAGTCTCCTGCGTACTCTCCTTCTTTTTCATATAAGTATTTAAATTCATCTGGCATATCAAATGGTTCGTGCGGATCAAAAGTTTCAATTTGTATAAACCAGTCATCCTCATTAATATTATCTTGCAAAAACTTCATTCCCGCATYAAACGTCGCAACTTGCGGATAATAATTCTCTTCTTTTATTTTATTATGATTTTTCCAATAATCTCTCCACCACGTGGGGTGCGTATGTTTTCTCATCGTATCTACATGAGGCGGAATTTCGGGTGCCTCTAATTTTGCTACCCAGCTATCCGATGCCTGACCTCGAAACACTTCCCACGAGCTATATCTTTTATGATACGTCGAACCGCCGTCATCAAARTARTGCATATGATCTGTAACTAGATGCGTATATATTCCATTTTTCTTTAAAATTTCTGGCATCGAAACATCAAACGGCTCTAAAGGCCCCCAAGTTCTATGCAAGAAATTATATCTTCCGGTGTGAACTTCCCTGCGTGCTGGCATACAAGGCAAGCTCCCTGCAAAAAAATTGTCAAACGTCGTTGCCTTTTTCGCCAATCTATCAAAGTTTGGTGTTTGCACATCTATATTAGCGTATGGCTTTAACATTCTACGACTCAAAGAATCAAACATAACCATTATAGCTTTCATACATATCCTCCTTTTGTTGGTCTGACCATCTCATGATATCATATACATTTATAAAATACATCCATTTTTCGCCATCTTTATTATTTTCAGCATTACTGCTATATTATATGTAATTTTTTTATATATTTCGTCTCATCCTATAATATTCATGGTAAATCTGCATGATTTTTTTATTGTATTTTCTCATTTATTTTCTCATATCGCCAATTTTTTTTTATAGCATTATTTTTTTATATACCTGCCATTCAAGAACTTCTACAAAACGATACATTGCCTACCAAAAATACGCATTAAAAAAGGGGACCTCTGTATCCCCTAATTTTTTATTCGAAAACTGCTTTGCTATAATTGCTATCATAATCTTTGATCGCTTCTTCTTGAGTTTGAAACTCTGGTGGCAAGTCTTCCCTTCTCAATCTCCAGCTATCACCAATATCTCCCATTATATTGGCCAATCTAGTTCTATACTCTTTTACTTGTGGGTAATATTTGAAATTATCTACGCAATTCATAAACTCCTTTTTTTCACGCTGATAATCAAATACCGCAAAAGGTACGTTCTCTTTCTCCACATAAAGCACGTCTTTTGTTCTAAACCCTCTTTCGGCATACGGCTTCCTATCTGGTTTATCCATTTGATCGCACAATGCTTCTGGAAGCGGTATTATCTGATAGTAAACAAAATCTCTAAAAGTTTTATCTTCTCCTGTTTGCGCCAAAGTTTTCATACTATATCCATCCATTGTTTCTGGCACCTCTAACCCACATAAATCTAATATAGTCGGTGTTATATCTATAAGCGGATCTACCAAATGGTCGATTTTAGTTTCTGGCTTTATCATATTTGGATAGCTAATTATCAGCGGAACGTGCGCTGCWGAGCTATAGAATATCGACTTTTCAAACATACCGTATTCGCCACACATATCTCCATGATCACTAGCCACTATGAAAATCGTATCGTCAAAAATCCCCTTTGCCTTTAAATGCTGCACTAATTTTCCAATTTCCGTATCTACCACTTCTACCATTCCATAATATTGCGCTATATATTTCTTAGCTTTTTCTTTTGTATCTTCTGGCACAGTATCTGGTAGCTCAATCTCAGATGCCGAATACTTATTTTTGCTTTCTTCTGGCTGCATCTCAACCGGAGGATGCGGCAACCCATAGCAAATCATTCCCATAAACGGCTTTTCTTCGCTTACTGCCCTATCTATAAAGTCGATCAACTGCTCTGTTTGGTAAATTGGTTCATATTTTTTAGACTTATATGGAGTATCGTCTTCATTTTTATAATATAAACTATCTATATAATGATGCCCTCTGCCATAGCCAATGAACTCTTCAAAGCCACACCAATATTCTTTGGGCACTCTTTCAAATTTACGCCCACCATTTAGATGCCACTTCCCCACCCAAGCTGTCTTATATCCTGCTTTGTTCATAAKTTTAGGCAAGTAATGCGGCAAATCTTTTCTCAAAGGATAATGGTTAGAATACATTCCATTTTTATGCGGATACAATCCTGTCATAATTGAAGCTCTAAACGGACAGCATAAAGGATATGACGTATATGCTTCATCAAAGTTAGCCCCAGCTGCAGCTAATGCATCTAAGTTCGGAGTGCTAGCAACTTTATTGCCATTACATCCCAGTGCATCATATCTTAGTTGATCCGGATATACAAAAATAACATTTGGTTTCTTCATATTTTTCCTCCATTTATTGGTGTTTTTTTTACTTAAACCGATTATACCTTCAATTTATTTGTTGAGTCAAGATTTTTTTCTTACGCACGATAGATCTTTTTGCTATTGATTAAATATTGCTTTTGCATTTTTAGCGATATTCTTTGTCTCATACGCATCCAATGTTCCTCCTATAATACTTGTCACACCCGGAATCACTTTTCCAATGTTGAGTATATTTTTTTCTCCAAGTTGAATTGCAAACTTAGTCCCCACTATTTGGTTTAACTTCATTAATATTATTCCTGGAATTTTTTCAACCATGCTATCCGTAAGCTTTCCAGTTAACTTAATTCCTACTGTTTTTAATGCCTCATTTGCAGAAGAACCCAATAGGCATACGTATATCAAAGATCTTACTCCATCATCTTTTATGTTAAATCCCCTTATATATGCAATGGCCGCTATCATTCTCATTTGTATATACATAACGCCAACTATATTTGCAGGTATTGTTATCGGCATTGTTATCGCACCTCCCAATCCTGTTAATACTCCGTTAGTGCCACATTTAATCACTTGATGCTTTATCAATTTTGCAATGACTTTTTCTTTATTCAAACTCTTGGCCACATTTCCTTCATTTTGATGATTTTGGATATATCGGTTAGCCAACTCTTCTATCGATTTACTAATTCCTGGAATTCCGTTAATTGCCCTCTCATAACAAATATCCATTATTTTCAACACCTTAGTTGCATCCATCGGCTCTTCCGTTGACTTTTCGATTGACTCTCCCGCTTGTATTGCAGCTAAAATTTCTGTCACTTTTAATATTTTTGCTTCATCCATTAGTTCGTCAGCCTGCATTGCTCCTAAAATTTTTGTCATTTTCAATATTTGTGTTTCATCGATTTGTTCATCTTCATATATCGTACACATCAGATCGGTCACTCTTGACATCTTTGCTTCATCGATTTGCTCTTCTAGATTCATTGCACCCAAAAGATCTACCACTTTCGACATCCTATTTTCATTAATTTTTTCATTCACATCCACTGCGTATCATCACCTCTACTTTTTTATATGCATTACTTAAGGGGAACGACCACGCATCGCCCCCCTCCTAATATTGTATCTATCCTTTACTTTTTGTCTGCTCCTATTATTTTAATTCTGACAGCTTCTTCCATTGGCAACCCTGTATCATAATTCAATTGACGAGCCTCATACATCTCACTTTCTTCTCGTTGCCTCACATATCCTGCATTTCTAAATGATGGAGCCTTATCTGTCCTCCACGGTCTCATTGCCCAGTGGTATCCTCTATACAAATCTCTCGTTCTATCCATCTCTGCAAGCAAAATATCATGAAGTCTTTCTCTTTCTTCTTTATAGTTAAGATCGTTAATTGCATTATGGATTTCTTCCGGATCTACTTGCAGATCATAAAACTCATCTGTATCCAATAAATTAATTACCAACTTATATCTTCCATCAAATGCGCATCGCATCGGCTGAAATCCACCATTGCCATCCTGTATAAGCTCATATCTGGTAAACTCAGAAAATACTACATCATTAACCTTTGAAACTCCATCCTTAATCTGCTGCAACATACTTTTGCCCTCAAGAATATTTGGAATTTCAACATTCATATAATCCAACACTGTTGGCACAATATCTAAATGCGTCGCAGGTGCGTCTATTACTCCTTCTGCTCCACCCTTTATTATCAGAGGAATATTTAGCACCTCTTTATATGCGCAACAATTTTTTGAGTTTAGTTTATGATTAAATAGCATATCTCCATGATCTGCTGTATAGATGATGATTGCATCAGGGCACTTTTCATCAATTGCGTCTAATACACGCCCTATTTCATCATCTACAAACGAATTGCATCCCAAAAATAATGCCAAATCAGCCGTTGCTTTATTTAGCTCATCAACCGACTTGCCTATATTTTTGCCAGACCACAATCTTTGCTGTAAAGGCTTCGCATCGAGATCATCTTTATAGTTTTCGCTATAAGGCATCTTGTATCCTTCATACATCCTATTATATGGACTAGGGCAAATACACGGACCATGCGGCTCATCATATGAAAGCGTTAAAAAGAAATCTTCGTCCTTATAATTTTCAATAAAATCTATGGTGCGATTTGAGCATCGATTAGCAAAAGTCATCTCTCGTGTCCAATCTGCATCAAACGATGTATTCGATTTACGCGAACGTCGTCTTTGCTCATCCGTTAATTCTTCCAAATATAGCTTCATGTCATACCAATACTCTTTGTCAAATCCATCTGGGCAAACTCCGGTGCCAAAATAATCTCCGCCATCAACATGCCACTTACCAATATACCCGCAGTGAATTCCATTATCAGATAAACGTTGCCCAATAGTTATTACATTATCTCCAATCGGGTAACTGTTTGTTACGAGTCCATTTGAGTGTGGCATCAAGCCCGTAAATATTGTACCTCTAGCAGTGCACACACTGGTGACGCAGTTTGCGCATTAGTATATCTAAGCCCGCCACTTGCTAATTTATCAATATTCGGAGTTTTCATATCTACATTTCCATAACAGCCTAGCATATCAGTTCTTTGTGTATCCACCATAATTAAGATAACTTGTTTTTTCACTCATTAACACTCCTTTTTATTATTCTTTTTACAATCACGACGGTCGGCACAATAATCGCCAGTGTAACAAAGACGCTTCCAACAGGTGACCCCATATACGCATCTACAAAAGACCCGTTATACGCAATCATAGATTTTCTAAAGTACGTTTCCACTATATCTCCCAAAGTAAAGCCCATTATCATCGGCGCCAGCGGAATTTTATTTTTCGCACAGAACATTCCAAAAACCGCAAGCCCCAGCATGATATATACATTAAAAGTAGTAGTGTTAATTACATATGTTCCTATTACGCAAAATACGGCAATAATTGGAAATAATATATATTTGGGTACTGTAATCACCATCGCAAAATACTTAATCAGCACTATTTGTGATAAAAACATAAATATATTAGCAATAATCAAAGCAATAACAATACTATTTAAAAGATGCGGTTGCTCCTTCAAAACAAGAGGCCCGATGCTTACTCCATGCACCAAGAACGCACTCATAATCAATGCCACCGGAGCGCTCCCTGGAACTCCCAATGCAATGGCCGGAATTAGCGCCCCTCCCGATACCGCATTCTTGGCCGTCTCTGGTGCGATAATCCCCTCTGGGCAACCCTGACCAAACTTAGTTTTATCTTTTGAAGCCATCTTTGCTCTTGCATAAGCCATAATTGACGCAGTCCCGCCACCTAGCCCCGGCAAAATTCCTAATACCACTCCCATAACAGCAGAAATTATCATGTTTGGAATATAAAGCAATGACTCTTTTAACGCTACTATAAATTGTGCAAAACTAAAATCTGCGCTTCCACCTTTTTTGGGTATCAAATTTTTATTCGTACTAGAAATAATTTCGGATAACGCAAAGATTCCTATAATAACAACAATGATATCAATTCCTGCTGCCAAATTTATTGATCCAAAAGTGTATCGCGTCACAGATCCAATCGAATCAGTGCCAATCATTGCCAAAAAAACTCCTATTAATGTTGCAATAAATCCATTGATTAAGTCTCCATCAATTAATGCCGAAATCAGTGCAAGCGATAGAATTGCGGCCCCAAAATATTCCCACGGACCGAAGCTTAAGGCAAAAGAAGCGAGCCATCCTGTCAGTAGCGCTAATATAATTGTTGAAATAATTCCCCCAACAAAAGAAGCTATTATAGCCAAGCTCAATGCGCGCATACTTTCTCCACGCTTTGCCATGGGATAGCCATCAAATGTGGTTGTCACAACCGCCGCCGTACCTGGAATATTCAGCAAAATCGCAGAGATAGATCCACCAGATAAACCGCCACAATATACCGCTATCAAAAACGCAATGGCAGGTATCATCTCCATATTATAGGTCAATGGTAAGGCAAGTGCGAGCGCCATAATCGTGTTTAGTCCTGGTATCGCGCCAAACACTATTCCCATTATAACGCCCAAAAGAAGCTGCAGTAAAATCATAATATCTGCAAATATTAATAAAACCTCCATAAAACTCATACTATTCCTCCCTTACTATATACCCAGAAATCCCACTGGCAACACTATGCTTGCAAGCTGCGTAAAAAATAAAAATATTAAAATTGACAATACAGTAGAAAATATCACCGTTTGAATATAAAATTTTTTTGGAACCGTCTCACTAGAACATCTCAGATAAATTATTGTCGCAGTTAAAAATATAGCAGTTGCAATAATAAAGCCCAATATCTCCAAAACAGAAACATATATTATCAACGATACTAAAAATACAAGTGCTCTCCCTTTTAATATATCAACTAGTACTATATTGATTTTCTGTTTATTAATACCTAACGCTATAATTGCCTTCAGCGCGAGTAATGCAGCTATTGCCATGAGGATAAAATTGGGAATTCCATAAGCTCCGACATACGGGTCAATGCTTCCTGCGTTTACATCTGTTGCAATAGTTGCTGATAGCTCTTTTATCGCATTAAGCGAATCTTCCATCACCTTTTGATATTCATCGGGTCCAATATGGCTCGTTAAATATCCCATCGCAGTCATAGTGTTTTGAAAATCTACATCTTCAGTTACTTTTTTTATAGCATCAGATATAATTTCTAAAATTTCTTTTGGGGTTCCGGGAGGTGCCCAAATCCCAAATGTCAGCTCATAACTTTCTTCGATACCAAGTTCTTCAAATGTTGGAACATCTGGCATGCTTTTCACTCGTTCCTCTGCAAATACGCCCAAACACCTAAAATCTCCCGAATCTATATATTGCGTATTTTGTGAAACTGCCACGACATATGTATCCACTCGTCCACTCAATAACTCTGGTTGCGGTGGCTGATCTCCTCCTACAATAACTTTTTTGAAGCTTACATTTTCCGCATGCTCTATAGCTAAAATTGCGTAGTGATTCATGGTAGCAGTTAAAATACCCATTACAATTTCGTTTGGGTTATTGCGTGCGGCTTCAATTAAGTCTTCATAAGTTTGGTATGGCGAATCGGCGCGAACATAAAGACCTATCTGAGACGTTGTATATTGGCCTGCCATCTCATAATCCATCGCAGATCTTTTAAAAATTCCCATTTCAGACGAAACATTAAACCCATTCCCTGCAGCCATAAGCGTGTATCCATCTGGTTTCGCATTAAACAATTCCTCAGCGCCAATCGCGCCAGATGAGCCTGTAACATTTTTTACTATAAAAGATATATCCGGAAAATATTCTTCCAATTCTTTTACCAATGTTCTTGACGAAATATCTATTCCACCGCCTGCGTTAAACGGGACTATCATTGTTATATCTTTTTCTGGATATGTAGAATACTCATTTCCATAAATCGATGGCAACATAAAAATAAATGACAAAATTATAAGCAAC